>NZ_JCBANC010000026.1:0-82006 GCF_059760815.1 Achromobacter sp. 1012554356
CCCCCGACCTGCCGGCTCAGTATTCGCAGCCGCCCCGCACGTGTCAATGATCCGTTCTTACCCGTGCGGGCGCGTCTCTCATACCTTCGGTGGCGTGGTCTCCCGCTCCGGATGGCGGTGTTTACCCAGTGCGGCGATGAACGCCTTTGGATCTTCTCCGCCCAGCAGCAGGCCGCCGTCGTTCGGATCCGGATCGATGCCCGCTGCGGCGTACACCTGCACGCCATCACCGATGCCCATCAGCGTCTTGCCGTGCCGGTAGGCATCGCGCAGGAACTCCAGCGCCCGCCCGTCGGCCGCCAGACTTGCCGCGGCGTCCGCGCCGCCTGCCACCACCACCCCGTCGAAGACGCCGGACGGATGATTGTCCAGCGACGCATCCGCATCGAACGCGCCGCCCTGGGCGGTCTGGACGGGACCGATGCGCTGACCCACAAGCCGTACGACCGCGCCCGCCTGAATCAGCGCGTCAGCCACGGCGGACAGGGCCTTGCCGTCCACCCCTTCGGCCGCCAGGATCGCGACCTTGCGCGTGACCACGCTGCCATCGCCCGGCCGCGCCGTCAGCGACAGCGACGGCGATACCTGCACCTCGGGCTTGGGCGGATTCTTCGTGGCGCGCGGCAGCGGGTCCGGCAGCGCCATGCCAAGCTGATCGGCGACCCCTTGCGCCAGCTCGTCCGACACGTTGCGCAGGGACGCCACCATGCGCTGGCGGATCTGCGGCACGGTCACCTTGCTGAGCTCGAAGGCGAAGGCGTCGACGATGTGCTTGCGCTCCCAGGCGGTCTGGCTGTCGTAGAACAGCGTGGCCTGGTTGTAGTGCTCGGCAAACTTCTCGGGATGCCCGCGCAGCTCGTCGCTCGTCACCGGCTCCGGGAACGACACGAAGCCGTCCATGCCCGCCTGGAACGGACAGCCGCCGGCCAGGGAATTGGGCTCATAGGCCACCCGGCCGCGATGGATGGTCTGCCGATGCATGCCGTCGCGCTGGTTGTTGTGCACCGGCGCCAGCGGCGAGTTGATGGGAATCTCGTGGAAGTTCGGGCCGCCCAGGCGAGAGATCTGCGTGTCGACGTAGGAATGGATGCGGCCCGCCAGCAAAGGGTCATTGGTGAAGTCCACGCCGGGCACCACGTGCGCGGCGCAGAACGCCACCTGCTCGGTCTCGGCAAAGAAGTTGTCGGGGTTGCGGTCCAGCACCATGCGGCCGATGGGCACGACCGGCACCAATTCCTCGGGCACGATTTTCGTGGCGTCCAGCACGTCGAAGCTGAAGCCGTCCGCCTGATCGTCGGTGAAGACCTGCACGCCCAGTTCCCATTCGGGACCATGACCCGCGTCGATCGCTTCCCACAGGTCGCGGCGGTGATAGTCCGGATCCGCGCCCGAGACCTTGACCGCCTCGTTCCACACCTGCGAATGCGTGCCCAGGATCGGATTCCAGTGGAATTTCACTAGCCGCGATTCGCCCTGCGCGTTGACGAAGCGGAACGTATGCACGCCAAAGCCCTGCATCATGCGGTAACTGCGCGGAATGCCCCGGTCCGACATCGCCCACATCAGCATGTGCGTGGACTCGGGCATGAGCGACACGAAGTCCCAGAAGGTGTCGTGCGCGGACGCCGCCTGCGGCATGCCATGGTGCGGTTCGGGCTTGACGGCGTGGACCAGGTCGGGGAACTTCATCGCGTCCTGGATGAAGAACACCGGCATGTTGTTGCCCACCAGGTCCCAGTTGCCCTCGTCTGTATAGAACTTCACGGCAAAGCCGCGCACGTCGCGCGCCGTGTCCTTGGACCCGCGCTCACCGGCCACCGTCGAAAACCGCACGAAGACCGGGGTGCGTTTGCCGGCCTCGGCGAACAACGATGCGGCGGTCAGGTCGGTCAGGGGCTTGTAGCACTCGAAATAGCCGTGGGCCGCCGAGCCGCGCGCGTGCACGATACGCTCGGGGATGCGCTCGTGGTCGAAGTGCGTGATCTTCTCGCGAAGGATGAAATCCTTCAGCAGCGCCGGCCCGCGCAGCCCTGCCTTCAGCGAATGCTGGTTGTCGCTGACGCGCACGCCCTGGTTGGTGGTGAGTTCCTGGCCGCCGCCATCCGCGCGCACGCGCGGCAGCGTGCCGTCGACCTGGTTCACGCCCGGCGTGGCGGCGTCGCCCGTCTTGTCCGACACTTCCTTCTCGGACAGCGAGCTCGCGCCGACGGCGGGATCCACCGTGCCCACGTGCGCGCCCGCGAAGGGACAGCGTGCTGCCTGCTCGCCATACTCCGCTTCCTTGTTGGCGTTATGGGGGAAGGCGCCCGTCGTGGCGCCGACCGCGGCCGCGCGTTGCAGCGCGGGATGCGTGGGCTTGCCGGCCGGTCCGTTGGCCGGACCGCTGTCCGTATTCATGTACGCGGTGTCGAGCGCACCGCCCGAGCCGGCCTTTGCTGGCTTCTTGCTTGCCATGGTTCTTTCTCCTTAATGGGTCAGCATCGTGTCGCGCGCCTGCTCGGCGCGGGACGCACCGATGGCGGTTTCCACTTTCTTTACCTCTTCGGGCGGCGGCAGCACGGCCGGGAAGCCCAGCGATTCGATCCACAGCTCCCGCGACCAGCCCTGCGTGTGATACAGGTGATGGTCTTCGTCTGTTGCCACGGCGTCGTAGGCCTGCTTCAGAATCCTGGCTTCTTCGCCCGACTGCTGCTCGGCAACCAGCCCGATCAACGACCAGTTCGCGTGGTCTTTGGTCTCGGCCAGCACCACGCATTCGGTCGCCACCAGCTGGGCCGCGTCCGGGTCGCCGGCATTGATGGCCATCTTCATTGCGCGCACCAGCGATTCGCCCAGGTGCCGCACCACCTCACGACCCGGAGACTTGGCCTGCGGATCGAGCTTCAGCTGTTCGAACACCGTCAGCAGCACGCGGCGATGGGTGCGGGTTTCTTCCAGATAGCCCAGCCATTCCTTCTTCAGATCTTCGTTGATGGCGCAGCTGACCGCGGTCTCGTAAATGGCAAGGCCGCCGATCTCGGTTTCCAGCGCCTGGTAAAGCAGCTCCTTGATCTGGCGGGCGTTTCCGGTTTTGCGTTTCATGGTTGGGCTCCTTGTCGTAGGTCATCAACGATGCGCACGGCTGCAATCGTTTCCGATGGACGGGCGTTCACAGCAAATCGCGTTCCTGATGCCCAGGCTGCCGTTCTGGGGCTGGCGCCTGCCGCACTCTCCGGGCGGGCGGCGGAGGCGCCGTGCAGAAAATACAAAGCCCCGCGCGCCGGACGCCTTGCCTATTCCCGTAGAATCGGGGGCATTACCCACAACAGCGCAAGGGCGTCGCGCCCCCCGGCAGGCACAGCGACCCGCGCAAGAAGCGCAGCCGTATGACGATGAACGACCTCTGCGCCATCGCGATGGCCCTGCTGCTGACCTATGCCGGCATGGCCTGCCTGGCCCTCGCCACCCCTCGCCACTATCACCAGGTCTGGACTCGCGACCCGCACGCCGGCCACACGCGCGTCCTGCGCGGCGCCGGTGTCCTGCTGATGGGCCTGGCGATCCTTCCCTGCGTCGGCCTGTGGGGCGACGTGCTGGGCATGGCGGTCTGGCTGGGCTGGCTGTCCGCCGGTGCGCTGCTGTGGTTCGGCATGCTGTCCTGGGCCCCGCGCCCCGCCGTGGGCACGGCGGCGGTGGCGGTGGCGATTTCCCTATTGGGCGTGGGCATCGGCTTCTGATCCAGCCGGGCCGGCCGCGGGCGCCAGGTGCGACCGATCGCCGCATTGCGCAATTTCACGCCGGTTTTCGGCCATTTGATGCGGGTCAACCGGTATCCATATCCGGCAAGACCGGCGCGGTTTCAGCACCATATGTGGTGATAGAGTCTTCGCACTCCACTACATATGGTGCCAACATGGACATCCAACACATCCTCAAGCGCGACGGCCGCGTCGTTCCATTCGATAGCGAGAAGATCGCGCAAGCCATGGCGGCGGCGGGTCAAAGCACCGGGGAGTTGGACCTGCAAGGCGCTCGCGCGCTGACCGGCACGGTCATCGCAAAGCTGGAGGGCAACGTGTGCCCCGGCGTCGAAACCATCCAGAACCGCGTCGAAGATGCCCTGGTCCAGGCAGGCCACTGGCGCACGGCGCGCGCCTACATCGTTCATCGCGAGCAGCACGCCCGCCTGCGTTCGCTGCGCCACACGCTGGTCGACGTCGAAAGCGCCATGGAAGAGTACCTGGAACAGCGCGATTGGCGCGTCAACGCCAACGCCAACCAGGGCTACAGCCTGGGCGGCCTCATCCTGAACGTCGCCGGCAAGGTCACCGCCAATTACTGGCTGTCCAACGTTTTCACGCCAGAAGCTGGCCAGGCCCACCGCGAAGGCGACATCCACATCCACGATCTGGACATGCTCAGCGGCTACTGCGCCGGCTGGTCGCTACGCCAGTTGCTGACCGAAGGCTTCAACGGCATCCCCGGCAAGGTCGAATCCACGCCTCCAAAGCACATGTCGGCCGCCATCGGCCAGATCGTCAACTTCCTGGGCACGCTGCAGAACGAATGGGCCGGCGCGCAGGCGTTCAGTTCATTCGACACCTACATGGCGCCCTTCATCCGCCGCGACGCAATGACCTACGCGGACGTCAAGCAATCCATCCAGGAACTCATCTTCAACCTGAACGTGCCCAGCCGCTGGGGCACACAGACGCCCTTCACCAACCTCACGTTCGACTGGACCTGCCCGGCCGACCTGAGGGACCAGATCCCGTACGTGGGCGGCGAGGAAATGCCGTTTTCCTACGGCGACCTGCAAGCCGAGATGGACATGATCAATCGCGCGTACATCGAGGTCATGATGGCCGGCGACGCGAAGGGCCGCGTATTCACCTTCCCCATTCCCACCTACAACATCACGCCCGATTTCGACTGGGACCATCCCAACACCGAGCGCCTCTTTGAAATGACGGCACGCTACGGGTTGCCGTACTTCCAGAACTTCCTGAACTCGGACCTGGAGCCGCACATGGTGCGCTCCATGTGCTGCCGCCTGCAGCTCGACCTGCGCGAACTCCTGAAGCGCGGCAACGGCCTATTCGGTTCTGCCGAGCAGACCGGATCGGTCGGCGTGGTGACCGTGAACTGCGCCCGTCTGGGCCATACCTGCCGCGGCGACGAGGAGCGGCTGATGGCGCGCCTGGACCACCTGCTGGCGCTGGGCCGCGACGTGCTGGAAACCAAGCGCAAGGTGGTGCAACGCTACATAGACCAGGGCCTTTACCCCTACACCCGCCGATACCTGGGCACGCTGCGCAATCACTTCAGCACGCTGGGCGTGAACGGCATCAACGAGATGATCCGCAACTTCACGGACGACGCCGACGACGTGACCACGCCCGCCGGCCATGCCTTTGCCGTCCGGCTGCTGGACCGCGTGCGCCAGCGCATGACCGAATTCCAGGAAGAAACCGGCCACCTCTACAACCTGGAGGCCACGCCGGCCGAAGGCACCACGTACCGGTTCGCCCGCGAAGACCGCAAGCGCTATCCCGGCATCCTGCAAGCGGGCACGGACGCCCAGCCCTACTACACGAACTCCAGCCAGTTGCCGGTGGGCTACACGGATGATCCCTTCCACGCGTTGCAACTGCAGGAAACGCTGCAAAGCAAGTACACGGGCGGCACGGTGCTGCACCTGTACATGAACGAAGCCGTCTCCACGGCCGAGGCCTGCAAGCAGCTCGTGCGCCGCGCGCTCAGCAACTTCCGCCTGCCTTACATCACGGTCACGCCCACGTTCTCCATCTGCCCGAATCACGGCTACCTGGCCGGGCACCACGAGTTCTGCCCCAAGTGCGACGCGGAACTGCTGGCCAAGCAATCGGCATGCTGCACCCCGGCGTAGCGTTGCCGGAACCCGGGGCGGCGCGCGACCTTCCGGCGCGCACCGTCCTTCACCCGCCGGGCGAGCGTCCGGCATCACTTTCCGAGGAAAACCTATGCAAACCTTGACCGCCCCCGTCGCCACGTCCGCTCCCGCCGTCCAACTGGACGACAGCCAGCGCGTGCGCTGCGAAGTCTGGACCCGGGTGATGGGCTACCACCGCCCGGTTTCTTCCTTCAACACCGGCAAACAGGGCGAATTCAATGAGCGCCGCTTCTTCGTCGAACGCAGTGCCTGAAGGCGGTTCGGCCCAAGGCAACTCGCAGGCGGGCGGCGCGCTGGTGCCCTTTTCCACCGTCGACTGGCCCGGCCAGTTGGCGGCGGTGGTCTTCATTTCGGGCTGCCCGTGGCGCTGCCACTATTGCCACAACACCGAACTGCAAACGCGCGCCGCCCGCTATGACTGGCGCGAAGTCCGTGGCTTCCTCGAAACCCGCAAGGGCCTGCTGGATGCCGTCGTATTTTCCGGCGGCGAACCGCTGAGCGAGCCGCGCCTGCCCGCCATGATCCGCGACGTCAGGCGTATGGGGTACCGCGTGGGCCTGCACACCGCGGGCATCTACCCGCTACGGCTCGCAGACGTGCTGCGCCATCTGGACTGGGTGGGCATGGACATCAAGGCGGACGCCAAGGGTTACGACGACATCACGGGCCGGCGCGATTCCCAGCGTCCTGCGCTCGCGTGCCTGACGCAGTTGCTGTCCGCCGGCCTGGACTTCGAATGCCGCATCACCTGGCATCCCGACTGGCTGGACGAAGCACGCCTGATGGCACTGGCGCGGGAACTGGCCCGCCGCGGCGTGCGCCGCTTCGCGGTGCAGGCCGCGCGCGCCGCCCCCGGCGCGCCGGTCGCGCGGGCCCTCAGCAACCAGGCGCAGGCCGAGCTGCGCCAGGCCTTTCAGGAATTCGCCTATCGCTGATCCAGATGCGCAGCCAGGGTGGCGTGGAACCGCGGCGACACCACGGCCCCCACATTGCAGCGGGACCACGGCGACACCGCCGTGGGATCCACGCTGAACACGCGACCCGGCGCCATGATGACCTTCTCGGGCATCAGCGCCGCGGCCAGCGTCAGCGAATCAGCCACGCCAGGAAACGCGGACCACAGGTACAGCGAACTGGTCGGACGCGTGAACACCTGCGCGCCCAACGAATCCAGCACCTGCAACGCCTGTCCGGTGGCGGCCTCCAGCCGCTGGCGCAAGCGCACCAGATGCCGCTCGTAGTGGCCTTCCCGCAGCATCACGTCCACCATGCGCTCGCAATATTCAGAGCTGCTGACATGCACCAGGGCCTTTAAGTCGGCCAGGTCGCTCGCCAGCGCGGCGTTGCACGCGATGAAGCCCACGCGCAACGCCGCCGAGAAAGACTTCGAGAAGCTTCCGATATAGATGGTGCGCTCAAGCTGATCCAGTGCCGACAGCCTGACCGCCGACGTGGGCTTGAAGTCCGCCAGCGGATCGTTCTCGACCACCATCAGGTTGTAGCGCTCTGACAGTTGCAGGATCTTGTAGGCCTTGGCCGGCGACATGTCCGAGCCGGTGGGATTGTGCGCGATCGACTGCGTAAAGAAGAGCCGCGGCTTTTCGCGCTGCAGCAACGATTCCAGCGCAACGACGTCCGGCCCGTCAGGCAGGCGCGGCACGCCCAGCATCCGCACCCCGGCCAGCTTCAGCTTGCCAAAGAGCGGGTAATACCCCGGGTTGTCCACCAGCACTGTCGACCCCGGTGGCAGGAAGTAGCGGATCACCAGGTCCATCGCCTCGTTGGCGCCATGCGTCAGCACCAACTGCGATGGCACGGCGCTGATGCCCACGTCGCCCAGCTTGCGGACCAGGCTTTCGCGCAGCGGCGCATAGCCAAAGCGGCTGCCGTATCGGAACAACGCGCCCAGTCCCGTGCGCACCACCTTCTGGTGATAGCGGTCCATGCGCATGTCCGCCAGCCACTCCACCGGCGGAAAGCCGTCGCCCACGGCGACCGCATCCGGTTGGGTCTTGAGTTGCTCTCGCATCAACCACACGATATCCATCGCCCGGCTCAACTGCCCCGGTTCTTCGTCCGCGGCCGGGCGCGTGTGATCGACGTCCAGTACATAGAAACCCGAGCCGCGCCGTGGCTCGACCAGTCCGCGCGCCACCAGCATTTCAAACGCCACCACCACCGTGTTCTTCGCATAGCGGTGCAGTTGCGCCAGCTCGCGCAGAGACGGCAGCTTGTCGCCCGCACGGTAGACGCCGTCGGCGATCTGCTGGCCGATCAGACTGGCCAGGCTCTCGGCAATGGGCGCCGCGCGCTGCGGCCTGCCCGGCGGATTGGCGTCTTCCACGTTGGGATCCCCGTCTTGTCGTTGCCAAAATTGGTGCAGTGCAATGGTACTGTTTGCCCAAACTGTACCTCTGAATAGCGGTACAGTTTACCTAGAATCAGGCCACTCGATTCTTATACGGAGACACGCCATCGTGGCCGATTCACGCCTGCCCAACTTCCGGGCCCTCACCCCCGCCCAACGCCTGGCCGCCATTGCCGACGCTGCCTCGCTCACCGCCGAAGAACGCCAGTTGCTGGCCGAGCCCGGCGCGCTGAGTCTTGCCCGCGCCGACGGCATGATCGAAAACGTCCTGGGGACGTTCGAGCTGCCCCTGGGCGTGGCGGGCAACTTCCAGGTCAACGGCCGCGACGTGCTCGTGCCGATGGCAGTGGAAGAACCGTCCGTGGTGGCCGCCGCCTCGTTCATGGCCAAGCTGGCGCGCGAAGGCGGCGGCTTCGAGACGTCCAGCACCCGCCCCCTCATGCGCGCGCAGGTTCAGGTCCTGGGCTTGACCGACCCGCATGGCGCGCGCCTTGCCCTGCTGCGCGAGCGTGACCGCATCCTGACGCAGGCCAACAGCCGCGACAAGGTGCTGATCGAACTGGGCGGCGGCTGCCAGGACATCGAGGTCCACGTGTTCCCGGACACGCCGCGCGGCCCGATGATCGTGATGCACCTGATCGTCGACGTGCGCGATGCCATGGGCGCCAACACCGTCAACACCATGGCCGAAGCCGTGGCCCCGCTGGTCGAGGAAATCGTCGGCGGCTCGGTCCGCCTGCGCATCCTGTCCAATCTGGCCGACCTGCGGCTGGCCCGCGCCCGCGTGCGCCTGACGCCGCAGACGCTGGACACCAAGGAGCGCAGCGGCGCCGAGATCATCGAAGGCGTGCTGGACGCGTACACGTTTGCCGCCATCGACCCGTACCGCGCCGCGACGCACAACAAGGGCATCATGAACGGCATCGATCCGGTCATCGTGGCCACCGGCAATGATTGGCGCGCGGTCGAGGCCGGCGCGCACGCCTACGCCGCCCGCTCGGGCCGCTACACGTCGCTGACTCACTGGGAAAAGGACACGTCGGGCGCGCTGGTCGGCAGCATCGAGATGCCCATGCCCGTGGGCCTGGTCGGCGGCGCCACCAAGACCCATCCGCTGGCGCGGCTGGCCTTGAAGATCATGGACGTGCGTTCGGCACAGGAACTGGGTGAAGTCGCCGTGGCCGTCGGCCTGGCGCAGAATCTGGGCGCGCTGCGAGCGCTGGCCACCGAAGGCATCCAGCGCGGCCACATGGCGCTGCACGCCCGCAACATCGCGCTGGTGGCCGGCGCCACGGGCGCGGAGATCGACGAGGTCGCCAAGCGCATGGCCGCGGAGAAGGACGTCCGCACCGACCGCGCGCTGGCCTTGCTGGAGGAACTGCGCGCGTCCCGATAACCCGCACGGCGAATACACGAGGCTGCGCCGGTCCACCCGCGCGCCGTCCGATAAACACAGGAGAGAGACATGAAACAAAGCCCTCAGGCGCCGTCCGCGCACCTGGCTGAAGTCTGGAGCGACACCGTGGATCTCAGGCATCTGGCCTGGGCCATCGGCATCGGCATCACGGTCAGCGTGGCCGGCTTCTTTGCCGCCAGCCGCTGGCTGCGCGGCGTGGTGGCCTCGCCGGAACTTGCGCACGCCTACGCCATGCTGGCCGGGCTGGCCGGTTGCGTGCTGGCAGGCGTGATCTGCGCCCGCCTATTCCCACCCAAACGCGAGGTCGTCGAGCACAGCGCCACGCATGACCCCGCCTGGCGCGCCGAAGTGCTGGCCGAGCTGGCCGAACAGCCCGGCGGCCTGGGCACGCTGGCGGACCTGCCCGACGCTGTGGTGCGCGAGCTGAAGGAACTGGACCTGTACGACCTGTTCGCGCAGCCGGCGGCCCCCGCGTCTGCCGTTGCCGCCGAACCCCGGCGCGGCGCCGCCAAGGAGGCGCTGGCATGAGCCCCGAACTGCTTGAACAAATCATGGTGGCCGCCGGCATGGGCCTGTTGGGCGCAGTCGTGTTTGCCGCCATCGGTCTCGTGTCCGGCACCGACGAAACCACGACGCTCGCGCCGCTGACCCTGCTGGTGGTGCTGCTGGGCGTGCCGCCCGCCGGTGTCTTCACGTTCTTTCTCGCAGGCGCCGTCGCCAAGCACATGACGCACGCCGTGCCGACCGCGCTGCTGGGCATCCCGGGCGACACGCTGGCCACGCCGCTGCTGCAGGACGCGAACATGCTGCGCAAGCTGGGCGTGCCGCACATCGCGCTGCGCAAGATGGTGTCCGGCGCCATCGTCGCCGCGTTTGTCGCGGTGCCGCTGGCGGTGTTGTTCGCCGTGCTGCTCGCCCCGTTCGGCGCCGCCATCACCAAATCCGCACCCTGGATCTTCCTGGCGGCCGCATTGCTGATCGCGTATTTTTCGGCGGGACGCTGGGCAGCCGTGGCGCTGCTGGTGCCGTTCGTCATGGTCATCATTGCGCTGCAAAGCCTGACGGCCAAATACGGCGTGAAGCTCAGCATCAGCTACTTTCTGGGCATCGCGATCGGCCCGCTGATCGCCGACCTGTTCACCGTGCTGTCGCCCCAAGGCCGCGGCAAGATGATGCGCGACAAGGTCCGCACGTTCTCGCTGGCGCCTGATGTCAAGGGCTGGTCGGGGTACTTTCCGAACCCGCTGAAAGTCATGGACCGCGTGCAGACGCGCTGGACGCTTGCCACGGCGGCCGTGTCCAGCGCCACCTTCGTGTTCAGCCCGGTTGCCATGACTGTCGTGCTGGGAGAACTGGTGGGCTCGCGCGTCAAGCATGCCTATCACCGGCTGACTACGGTGCTCAGCGCGCGCAACGGCGTGACCGAGGCCACCTACATTGCCGAGGCGCTGATTCCGCTGATCGCCTTCGGCCTGCCCCTGAGCCCCGTGGCGGCGGGACCGGCGGCGCCGCTCTTTAACGCGCCGCCGCGCTTCACGGTGGATGCGGCGACGGGCCAGACGCACAACCTGCACAACCTGCTGAACCACTGGGAATTTCTGGGCTACGGCATGCTGGCGGTGCTGCTGGCGGCGGTGGTGTCCTATCCCTTCGCCATGAACTTCGCGCGCCGCGCGGCGCTCTTCGTGTCGCGCCGCGTCAGCCACGAAGCCATCATTGCCACGTTTGTCGGCCTGATCATCGTGATCAGCGTCTGGGAAGGCCAATTCCTGGGCCTGCTCGTCATCCTGACCATGGGCCTCATCGGCGGCCTGCTGTCGCGCCTGTTCGGCTTCAATACCGGCGTGCAGTTCATGGGCTACTACACCGCCGTGCTGTCCGTGCCGGCGATCATCAAGCTGGCTACATAAAGCGTGACGGATGGGCGGGGGGAATAGCCCCCGCCCATTGCCGCGCCACTTGATTCTTCGCAAGGCGGCGCTCCCCACCTTGCTCTAGCCTCTGCTCTCTTGACCAGAGGAAAGACTCATATCATGACGTGGTTCAAATCACTCACCCTCGCCGGACGCGAGTTGCTGCCCATCGTGCAGGGCGGCATGGGCGTTGGCGTATCCGCCCATCGCCTGGCCGGCGCGGTTGCCAGCCAGAACGCCGTGGGCACCATTGCCAGCGTCGATTTGCGCCATCACCACGCCGATCTCGTGGAAAGAACTGAAAAATGCAATGACCGCGACACGATCGACACCGCCAACCGCGAAGCCCTGCATCGCGAAGTCCGCGCCGCGCTCGACACCGCGCAGGGCCGCGGCCTGGTGGCGGTCAACGTCATGAAAGCCGTGCGCGACCATCCCGCGCTGGTGCGCCAAGCCTGCGAAAGCGGCGCCGAAGCCATCGTCATGGGTGCTGGCCTGCCGCTCGACCTGCCCGAAATGACGGCGGACTTTCCCAAAGTGGCGCTCGTGCCCATTCTTTCCGAAGCCCGCGGCGTCGCCGCCGTGCTGAAAAAATGGATGAAAAAAGGACGACTGGCCGACGCCGTCGTCATCGAACACCCGGGTTACGCGGGCGGCCACCTGGGCGCGGCGCGGATTGACGACCTGCACAGCGAACGCTTCGACTTCAAAAAGGTGCTGGCCGATTGCCACGCCCTTTTCACTGAACTGCAACTGGGCCGCGATGCGCCTCGCCTGATTGTCGCCGGCGGCGTCGGCAGCCACGAACAGGTCCGCCACTGGCTCACCAACGGCGCCGATGGCGTGCAGGTCGGCACCGCGTTCGCCGTCACCCACGAAGGCGACGCCCACGAAAACTTCAAGCGCGTCCTGATCGACGCCGACCCCGCCGAACTGGCGGAATTCACCAGCGTGGCCGGTCTGCCCGCACGTGCAGTCGCCACGCCGTGGCTGACGCGGTACCTGCGCCAGGAAGGCACGCTGCAAGCCAACACCCGCGCCGATCCGCGCCGCTGCAGCCAGCGCATGGACTGCCTGACGCAATGCGGCCTGCGCGACGGCATCGCCAAGTTCGGCCAGTTCTGCATCGATTTGAAGCTGGCGGCCGCCATGCGCGGCGAAGTCAGCCGCGGTCTGTTCTTCCGCGGCGCCTCCAAACTGCCGTTTGGCAATGCCATGCGTTCCGTGCGCGAACTGATGGATTACCTGCTGCACGGCGAAATGCCCGCAGCGGCATAAGCCGGACGTTCCCTCAGATGATCTCCGGCAGGCGCCGCAGATCATCGATCACTTCAAAGGCGCCCTCATCCAGCAACCGCTGCCGCTGCTGCGGTCCGTTGTGCGAGGCGCCCACAAACCCCACCGCCCGCATGCGCGCCGCTCGGGCAGCGCGCACACCTGGCACGCTGTCCTCCACTACGACGCAATCCAGCACCGCGGCCCGCATCTGCCGCGCCGCGTACAGAAAAACGTCCGGCGCGGGCTTGCCCTTGGCCACCTGCGCCGTGCTGAACACATGGGGCGCGAACGTCTCCCACAAACCCACCATCTTGAGCGCGGCCTCCAGCTTGGCCGGCATGCTGCTGGACGCGACGCACAGGTCCAACCCACGTTCCTTCAATACCTCAAGCGTCTCGTGCACGTGCGGCAAGGGGCGCAGTTCGGTGCGGAACGTGCGTTCCAGCCGGTCGGCATATTGGCGCGCGAAGCCCTCGGGCAACGAGCAGGCGTGCTCCGCCTGCAACGTGCGCCACATGTCCGCATCCGGGATGCCGGCAAACCGCAGTGCGGCCTCTTCGGGCGTGATGGCGATGCCGTGTTCGGCCAGGGCGCTGGATTGAGCGCGCGCGGCGATGATTTCGCTGTCGATCAGAACGCCATCGCAATCAAAGATGACCAGGCGCGGGACGGACGTGTGCATGTAACCTCCAACGTGTTTGTCCGCTCCATGATAGGCCAGCCGCGTTACTGCACCGCTGCCCCGACCCGCCGCAGCCGCCAGGCGACGGCCACGCCCGCCAGGCCCGCCGCCGCCACGATGAACGACGCTGAGGTCCAGCCAAAGCGGTCGATGGCGCCACCCACCGCCACCGGCCCGATGACTTGCCCCAGATTGCTGCCCTGCATGACCAGCCCCACCGACGCCGCGGTCAGGGCCGGACGCGGGGCCACCAGCGGCGCGGTGCCAAGCAGCGTCGCCGGGATCAACCCGCCCACGGCCGAGAACAGCACGCACAGCAGAAAGGTGGTCATGGCGGGCAGCGCCGAGCCGAAGATCAGCAGCGACACGACCGCCATCACCGCGCTGGCGCAGGCGATCAAGGTGGACCGCTGCCACCCGCGCGCAAGCAGCACGCCCGCGCCCAGATTGCCCACCACGTTGGCGGCGCTGGCGATGGCGCTGTACAGGCCGGCCGCCGCCAGCGTCAGCCCCAGTTGTTCCATGAGCAGCACCGGCAGGAATGTGAATAGCGCGAAGAACATCACGCTGTAGAGGGTGAACGACAGCGCCAGCAGCATCGGTCCGGCGGCGCCCATGGTGTCAACCGTGTCCTGGCGCAGTCCATGCCACGACAGGGCAGCTCCGCGAGGCGTGGGCGGCGCCAGCACCACGATGCCGGCAAGCGCCACGCCCGCGGCAATGCCCGCGCACCACCAATAGGCGTGCCAGTCGTCGAACGCCTGCGAGGCGAGCATCGCGATTGCCATCCCGGCCGGCATATAGCAGCTCCAAAGCGCAAAGGCGAAATCGCGCCTGCCGCCCGACACGAGGCGTTGCAGCGCGGCGGGACCGGCCACGGTGATCATCAGGAAGCCCAACCCTTCGATGACGCGCGAGCCGAGCAGCACGCCATATCCCGGGGCCAACGCGCCCACCGCCGTGCCCGCCGCCGTCGCCGCCAGCCCCAGGATCAGCATGAGCCGGGCGCCAAAGCGCGCGATCACCCCGCCCGCCGCGATGCCGCCCACCATGCCCAGCACCGAAAACACCGCCGTCAGCGTGCCGATGGACGCGAGGTCCAGCCCCATGTCCTTGCGCAGCAACGGCGCGGCGATGATGACCTTGCCCACTTGCAGCGCCGCCACGACGCCCGCGCCCACGATGGCCAGCACCGCGCCCCAATGCTGGTGCCCGACGGCGCCTTGCGCCCCTTCAACCTTGTCCATCCCGCCCTCGCTCTCGCCTGGATTCCGGCATCATGCCGCGCAAAACCGATCCTGCGAAGTGATAACCTTTTGACGTTCTTGATCGAACTAATAGATCAATCGCCCATGATCGATGCGCTCACCCTCGACCAACTGCGCGTATTCGCCGCCGTTGCGGATACCGGCAGCTTCCGCGCCGCCGCCCGCCGGCTGTCGCGCGTGCAGTCCGCAGTCAGCCACGCCATCGCCAACATGGAGGCGCAACTGGGCGTGCCGCTTTTCGACCGCACCGGCCATCGTCCCGTCATGACGCCGCAGGGCCAGGCCCTGCTTGCCAACGCTCGCGACATCCTGCTGCGGGTCGATGCGATGCGCGCCCGTGCGCAGGGTCTGGGCGAAGGCGTGGAGCTGGAACTCTCGCTGGTGGTGGATACGCTCTTTCCGATCGAACGCGCCGGCGCGGCGCTGAACCACATGCGCGCGGCGTATCCCTCGGTGGCGATGCGCGTGTCGGTGCTGCCGCTGGGCGGGCCGGTCGAAGCGTTGCTGGCCGGCACGCACACGCTGGGCATTCTTGCGGGCGAGCATTTCCGGCATCCGCGCATCGTGGTGCAGGCGCTTGGCGCCATTCAGATGGTGGCCGTCGTCGGCGTTTCGCATCCCCTGGCGCAGACCGCGCGCGCTGGCCGGGCGCTTAATGCGGCGGACCTGGCGGATCACCTGCAGATCGTGCAATCCGATCCCTCGCCGCTGTCGGAAGGCCGCGACTTTGCCGTACTGTCGCCGCAGACCTGCCGCGTCAGCGGCCAGGACACCAAGCACGCGCTGATCCTGGCCGGCTTGGGCTGGGGCCGGCTGCCGCTCTGGCAGGTGGAGCGCGACCTGGCCGAGGGCCGCCTGCTGCGCGTGCCCGCCACCAGCCTGGGCCGCGACAGCCAGATCACCACCGAAACCTATCTGGCGCACCGCATCGACCGGCCGCTGGGGCCGGCCGCGCGCACGCTGGCCGCGGCGCTGCACGGCGGCGTTCACCCCTGAGCCTTGGGCGGTTGCGCGTAGCTCACACCCATGCCCGCGCGCACGTCGTTCTGGATGCCATAGGGCGCGATGGGATAGCGCAGGCCATTGGCCGCCAGCGCCTTCATGCCCTCGATGGCAATCGGCAGATAACGCGGTGGCAGCGCCATGAGCATTTCATCGTCGGGCACGCCGCCATAGCGGCGTTCGGCGAAACAGGGCAAGGACAGGCTTGGCTCGCCGGTGGCAAGCGCCCTGCCCCAGGAATCCGCGCAGGCCGTTTCGCCCACGACGCTCCAGTCAAAGCGCCGGTAGTTTTTCCATTGCAGGCCGTTGATCAGGATGATCATCTGGCCGGGGGTCGCATACACCAGGCAGATGTCCGGCGGGTCCAGGCGCCCGTTCGCCAGCGGCGACACGACCATGGCGCGGAACCTGCCCGCCGGAACACAGCTCAGCGCCTCCTGGCGGGCCCGGGCATCGGCTTCGGTGGCGTGCCAGACGCCCACATATTCCTTGCCGCGTTTCCATTCTTCGTCCTGCGGCCCCAGGCCGATGACGGCGCGGCATTGCGCACCGACCAGATCATCGCCCGTAATACCGACCGTCCAGCCAAGCCGCGCCGCCATGCCCACGATCTGGTCCGTGGTGTGCGTGGCCTTGGGCCGGCGCAGGCCCTTCACGCCCGCCATGTCGGCTTCGCGCTCGTAGAGCTTCATGCCGATGACGGTGGTCTTTAGCCTAAGCAGCCGGTTCAGATCGTCAACCAGCGATGCCCAGTCGAGCGGGGTTTCCTGCCTTGTCTCTACCATGTTCGTCCTTTGGACTGTTGTAGGCGGACAAGACTACAACGCGTCAGGCGAACCCGTCGATGCCTCGCATCAGCGCCGCGGCCATGCGCGGCTGGCGCAATTGGTCCAGCCACCAGCGCAACGCCCGTCCGTCGTGATTGCCGCGCCACGCGAGGTACAGCAGGTTGGGCTCGCGCGGCGTCTCGGTGGCGATTTCCACCAATTCACCCCGCGCCAGCAGCGACGCCGCGCGATGCCGCGGCACCCAGCCCACGCCCAGGCCTTCGCGTTGCGCCAGGATCTTGGCGCGCATGCTGGGCACGGCCAGCGTGGCCTGCCCGCCAACCTTGCCGTAACCGCGTGCCGACGAGCCGCGCGCCGTGTCGGCAACGACAACGGCGCGATGCTGCTGAATCTGGTCCTGGCGCAGCGGCGCCTTGGCCTTGGCCAGCGGATGCCCGGGAGACACGGCAAAGAGCCATTCCATCTCGCCCAACGCCGCCCATTGCAGGTTGGGCATGGTCTGCGGCTCGTTGGTCGCGCCCACGATCAGGTCTGCCCGCCCCTCGCGCAGCGCTTCCCACGTTCCGCCCAGCACCTCGTGCGTGAAGCGCAGTCTGACGCCCGAATCCAGCTCGTCGAAGGCCTGAATCAGCGGCGCCATCAGTTCGAATTCCAGGATCTCGTCGCTGACGATATGCAGACGGTCTTCCCAGCCGCTGGCCACCTGCCGCACGCGCTGCGTCAGCCGGCTGACATCCTGCGCCAGCCGCGCGGCTTCGTCCGCCAGCAGTTGGCCGGCGGGCGTGAGCTGCAGCCGGTAGCCGCGGCGGTCGAACAACAGGGCATCGAAGCGTTCCTCCAACTGCCGCGCGGCGTGGGACACGGAAGACGGGGCCTTGCCCAGCCGGGCAGCCGCCCGGGACAGGCTGCCGCTGTCGCGGATGGCTTCCAGCAGCGCCAGTTCATTGGGAGTCAGCATGGCGGAGTCCACCGATCGGGTTAAACATTCCAGACCAAACATGTTCGATCTTGTCGAACGTGTTCGTGCGTCAGATCGTACGACAAACGACCCCGCAAGGCGCAACATGGCTACACCTCACCTCCACACCAAAGGAATCTGTCATGAACCGTTTTGAACAAAAGACCGTCCTGGTCACCGGTGGCACCAGCGGCATCGGCCTCGCCGCCGCCCAAGCTTTCGCCGCCGAAGGCGCCCGCGTCATCGTCACCGGACGCGACACCGCGGCGCTGGAAAAGACCCGCGCCAGCCTGGGCGGCAACGCGCTGGCCATCCAGAACACCGCCGGCGCACCTGGTGCGGCCGCCGCGCTGGCCGACGCCCTGACATCGGCGGGCGTGCGCCTGGACGCCGTTTTCGTCAATGCGGGCATCGCCAAGTTCGCCACGCTGGCCGACGCCACCGAAGACCTGTGGGACCAGACGTTCGACACCAACGTCAAGGGCGTGTTTTTTCAGCTGCAAGCGCTGGACTCCTTGCTCAACGCGGGCGCGTCCATCGTGCTCAACGGGTCCATCAACGCCCATATCGGCATGCCGGCATCGTCGATCTACGCGGCCAGCAAGGCGGCGCTGATTTCGCTGGCAAAAACGCTGTCGGCCGAATGGCTGCCGCGCGGCATCCGGGTCAATGTCGTCAGCCCCGGGCCCGTCGCCACGCCGATCTACGGCAAGCTTGGTCTGGACGCCGACACGCTGGAAAAGACCGCCGCCAGCATCCAGGCGCAAATTCCGCTGGGCCGCTTCGGCACGCCGCAAGAGATCGCCGCGACCGTCCTGCACCTGGCCGCGCGCGAATCGGCCTTCATCGTGGGCACGGAGATCATTGCCGACGGCGGCATGAGCCAGCTTTGAGGCGGGATCCGGCCGATGCCGGGCAGTGCTAGGATGCGCACATGACTTCCATCCTGCATGCCCACCCCATCGACCCCGCCGTCCGCGAACGCGTCATGGCGACGCTGCAAGACATCGAGCGGCGCCACGACGTGCGCGTACTGCTCGCCTGCGAATCCGGCAGCCGTGGCTGGGGCTTTGCCTCGCCCGACAGCGACTACGACGTGCGCTTTCTTTACGTGCACAAGCTGGACTGGTATCTGCGCGTGGCGCCGCAACGCGATGTGATCGAGCTGCCCATCGACGACGAACTGGACGTCTCGGGCTGGGAGCTGCGCAAGTCCCTGCAACTCTTGCGCGGCTCGAACCCCACGCTTTTCGAGTGGCTGGATTCGCCCATCATCTATCGCCAGGACGACACGGTCAGCGCGTGGCTGCGGCATTTCCGCAGCGCGTACTTTTCCAACACCAAGGGCCGCTGGCATTACGTGTCGATGGCGGGCCGCAACTTCCGTGAATTCCTGCAGGGCGAGACAGTGCGCTTGAAGAAGTACCTGTACGTGCTGCGCCCCGTGCTGGCCGCCCAATGGATCGACAGCGGCCGTGGCGTGCCCCCGATGCGCTTCGCCGATCTGGCCGACGTCATCATCACCGACGCCGCCCTGCGCGCCGAAGTCAACGAACTGCTGGCCATCAAGATGGCGGCCGGCGAGGGCGAGCACGGCCCGCGCTTCCCGCTGATCCACGCGTATCTGGAATCGACCCTGGCCGAACTGGAAAATGCGCCCTTTTTCGATCGGCCCGACGGCCAGACCGAGACGCTGGACCGGTTTTTGTATGAGGTCGTCACGGGTGCGCCGCTGACGTATTGAGGTGCTGCGACGGGGGGCTGACACCCGGACGGGAAGATCGTCAATTTGGCGAAGGTGTCTGACACCCGGACGGGAAGGTCGTCAAATTGGCGAAGGTGTCTGACACCCGGACGGGAAGGTCGTCAATTTGGCGAAGGTGTCTGACACCCGTGGAATTGACCACCAGCTTGAGACGGCGTCTCAGGGGTGTCAGACACCTTTTCAAGTTTGAGACGGCGCTTCATCGGTGTCTGACACCGTTTCGCATGATTGGGCCGTTGATCCTCCAATCACTGGTGTCCTTCGCGTTGGCGCGCCTGCCATCCTTGCCGTGCGCGGACGCGATTGACGTATCATCGTCGGCCCCTTCTCTTTGATGGAACGATCCCGCATGTCCGACACCACCACGCCCTTCGACGTCCAGACTTATATCGCCCAAAGCTTGGAAGGCATGCAGGCCGCCACGGCGGCGCATTGCGCGACCTGGCATCTGGACGAGGCCGAGCAATGGTCGGTGGACATGGATAGCGGCCTGATCGTGTTCCAGCTTCCGGGTGGCATCGTCGCCACCGCGCCGGTGCAGATCATCGGCACGTCCAACAGCGAAGACGGCAGTTTCCTGTGGGGCTGGGATCATCCGTCCGTGCCCCCGGAGCTCGCCGAGCACGCGCAACTGGCGCTGGCCTTCGGGCGCGCGCATGGGCTGCAGGCCTACACCACGCGCAAGGTCGATTGCGACGATGCCCAGGCCTGGGCGTTCACGGCCGTCGCAATGCGTCTGGGTGAAGCCTCCGGCACGTATCGCGCGCAGGCGTCTGAAACGGCGCATGTGTGGATGACGTTCGGGAAAGTGTCGCTGTCGAAGGCAGAAAGCGAATGACGGTGGCATTCGGGGCCATCGGCCTGTTGCTGGCCGTTGCTCTGTGCGCACTGGTGCATGTGACGGTGATGGCTTTCGCGGGACGCGCGTTGGGCGTGGCTCTGGACGAGCTGTCGTTCGGGCTGGGGCCGCGCCTGTTGCGGCTGGGCAGGGTCAGTATTCGGCTGCTGCCTGTCGGCGGCGCGGTCCGCTTCCAGACGGCGGGCGCTACGATGCTGGCGGATGGCACGATGCCGGCAGACGTCGCAACGCCGACGGCCGCCACGATGCCGGCGGACGAAGCGGACGTTGACCCGCGACACCTGGAAGCGCAGCCGCTCTGGGCGCAACTGTTCATCGGCGCGTCCGGCTGCTTCGCGCTGATCGCGCTGGCGTGCGCGCTGCTGGGCGGCATGGCGGGCGTGCATGCGCTGGCGGATGGATTTGCGAACATCGTCAGCGGCGCGCTGTCGCCACTGCACACGGCGCAGGCGCTGCTGGCCCGTGTCGATGCCGCCGCGCACGGTCTGCCCTTCCCCATGTTGCTGGGCCTGACCGCCGCCACGACGGCCGCGCTTAACCTGCTGCCGTTGCCGGGCGCGAACGGCGGCTATCTGCTGGGCGCGCTGGGGAAAAGCGCCGGCTTGGGCAAGCACTGGCCGGCTTCCCTCACGCAGATCCTGCTGCTGGCTTATGTTGCGCTCGCGGCGTCCTGGCTCGTCGCGGCGGTGGTTTATCTCAGCAACGGAGTCTGACACCCCGGCGAGATGAAGCAGGTGTCTGACACCCCGGCAAGATGGCCGTCAACTTGAGACGGCATCTCATGGGTGTCAGACACCTTCTCCAACTTGCGACGACATCTCATGGGTGTCAGACACCTTCTCCAACTTGCGACGACATCCCACGGGTGTCAGCCCCCTTCGCGCCTTACCGGTACAGCACCGTCGGCAGCCACATGCCGATCGCCGGGAACATGTACAGCAGGAAGATCGCGACCACCTGGATTCCCATGAACGGCATCATGCCCATGAAGATCTGGTTCAGCGTCACGTGCGGCGGTGATACGCCCTTCAGGTAGAAGGCCGACATGGCCACCGGTGGGGAAAGGAACGCGGTCTGCAGGTTCAGCGCCACCAAGAGGCCGAAGAACAGCGGGTCGATGCCGAACGTGTTGAGCAGCGGCACGAAGATCGGCATGAAGATCACGATGATCTCGGTCCACTCCAGCGGCCAGCCGAGCAGGAAGATGATGATCTGCGCCAGCAGCAGGAACTGGATCGGCGTCAGGCCCAGCGACAGCACCCATTCCTCGATGATGCGCTGGCCGCCCAGCAGCGCGAACGCCGCTGAAAAAATCGACGACCCCACGAATAGCCAGCACACCATGGCGGTGGTCTTGGCCGTCAGGAACACCGATTCGCGCAGCACCGGCAAGTTCAGCCTGCGATACGCCAGCGCCAGCAGCGCGCCGCCCATCGCGCCCATGGCGGCGGCCTCGCTGGGCGTGGCCAGGCCGAAGCCGATCGATCCCAGCACGGCCGCAATCATCACCGCTAGCGGGAAGAACGACGCCATCAGCATCTTGAAGATTTCCAGCCGCGCCCACGTCAGCGCTGCATAGAAGACCGCCAGTATCGCCGCGCACACGCCTGCGAAGATCCAGAAGCCGGTGGGCGTGGGCTTGCGGGCGTCGGCCTCCGGTGCGGCCTGCTGCGCAGGCGCGGCCGCGCCAGCCGGCGGCTGGGCAGCAGGCGTGCCCGGCGGTTCGCTCAAGCCCGACGCGGCGGGCGCGCTCCCCGGCGGTTCGGCGAGTTCGTTGGACGGCGGTTCGGGCAGATCGTTTGACGGCGGCTCGGCCAAACCGTCTACGGGTGGTTCGCTCAATCCGGATCCGGAATCGAAACCGCCAGAACCCAATTGCAGTTCGGCCGGAATCTCGTATTGCACGGCGGGCTTGGTCAGCGCGTGATGCACCACCGCCAGCATCAGCACCGTCACCAGGAGCGGCGCCAACGCCATCGCCATGTTGCGCGTCAGATAGCCAAAAGACACCGCGCTGTTGCGCCGGCCCTTGAACATGGCGGCCAGCATGCCCGATACGGCGCGTGTGTAGGGACCCGCGGCAAGCGCCGCCGTGCCGGGCGACAGCGGCACGCCACGCTCGCTCTCGGGCAGCGGCGGCGCCATGTCGGGACGCAGCTTCGCCACGAGGATGACGTACAGCATGTACAGAATCGCCAGCATGATGCCGGGAAACAGCGCGCCGGCATATAGCTGCACCACCGACACGCCCGTGGTGGCGCCATACACGATCAGCATCACCGATGGCGGCAGCAGGATGCCCAGGCACCCGCCCGCCGTAATGGAACCCGCCGTCAGGCGCACGCTGTAGCCCGCCTTAAGCATGGCCGGCATCGCCAGCAGGCCCATCAATGTGACCACCGCCCCGACGATGCCCGTCGCGGTCGCGAAGATCGCGCAAGTCGCCAGTGTGGCCACCGCCAGCGCGCCTGGCAGCCGCGCCAACGCCAGATGCATCGACCGGAAGAGCTTTTCGATCAGGTTGGCGCGTTCGACCAGATAGCCCATGAACACGAAAAGCGGAATCGAGATCAGCGAATCGTTGGTCATGGTGGCGTACGTGCGCTGCACCATCAGATCCAGCGTTTGGCCCAGGGACCGCCCCGGGTCCGAACTCTGCATGTAATACGCCAGGAACGTGAACAGCACGCCCATGCCCATCAACGTGAACGCCGTGGGAAAGCCCAGCATGATCGCCACCACGATCAAGGCCAGCATCAGCAGCCCGATGTGACCGGTGGTGAGGTTGTCCCACGGCGTGAGGAACGCGATCATCAGGAGCACCAGCGCGATGCACGACAGGCCGAACCACAATGCCTTGTGGATTTTCATCGCAGGGACTCCCCGGATTTGACGTAGCGATCAAGCTTGGCGATGTCTTCGTCCTTCACGTGCACCATCTCCTTGAGCTTGTCGACGTCCACTTCCTCGACGTCCTCTTCACGCGACGGCCAGGTGCCGTGCTTCAGGCACAGAATGCAGCGCATGACCTCGGCCACGCCCTGCAGCAAGAGGACCGCGCCCGCGGCAGGAATGAAGGCCTTGAATGGATAGATCGGGGGCCCGTTGGCCATCAGCGACGAATGCTCTCGGATGGCGATGGAATAACCGGCGTAGTACCAGCCGGCCCACACCAGCGCGATGACGCCCGGAAAGAAAAAGACGATGAAGAGCAGCAAGTCCAGTCCGCCCTGCACGCGCGGCGGCAGAAAGCCGTACAGGATGTCCCCGCGCACGTGCCCGTTCTTGGCCAGCGTATACGCCCCGGCCATCATGAACAGAATGCCGTAGTACATCATCTGCAGGTCGAACGCCCAGGCGCTGGGCTGGTTCAGGATGTAGCGCGCCGCGACTTCCCAGCACACATGCAGCGTCAGCACGACGATCAACCAGGCAAAGGTCTTGCCCACGAAGGTGGAGATGCGATCTATGAAACGTATGATTCGGATCATCGAAGGTCCTGGAGTCGGACCCGTTCATGCCGCCGCAAACCTGCCGGCAACGCGCACGGGCCCTGGACGCATGGCGAAACGCCGCGCGCCGGCAGGGGCGCGCGGGTGCGGCGCAAGTCGGCGTCAGGCCTGCTTGGAGCTGCGCGAGAAGTAGTGGTTGTAGGCCATGCGATGATTGACCGTCGTGTCGCCGTGCCAGCGGCCCACGCGCTCGGCGAACGTGCGCTGCGAGTCCAGCACCTTCTTGAAGAGCGGATTCTCGGCGGACCGCTTGGCGATCATGTCGTCCCAGATCTTGAGCTGCTGTTGCAGGATCGCGTCCGGCGTCTTGTAGAACTTGACGTTGTGCTCCTTCTGCAGCTTGATGTAGTCCTGCGAATAGCGGTTCGCCGCCTTCCAGGACATGTCCGCGCTGGACGCCTGGGCCGCGTAGCTCAGGATGTGCTTCAAGTTGTCCGGCAAGGCGTCGTACTTTGCCTTGTTGAACATCACCTCGAATTGTTCCGCGCTCTGGTGAAAGCTCTGCAGCATGCAGATCTTGGAGACGTCCTGGAATCCCAGCGCCAGATCGGAAGACGCGTTGTTGAATTCCGCGCCGTCCAGCAGCCCCCGGTCCAGCGCCGGCACGATTTCACCGCCCGGCAGCGCGTTCACGGCCGCGCCCATTGCGGTGTACATGTCGATCGCCAGGCCCACCGTGCGGAACTTTACGCCCTTGACGTCCTCGACCTTGGTAACGGGCCGCTTGAACCAGCCAAACGGCTGGGTCGGCATCGGCCCGTACATCAGGGACTGTACGTTCACACCCATGGCCTTCTGGATCTCGACCAGCAGCTCCTTGCCGCCGCCGTATTCGTGCCAGGCCAGCAGCATATTGGCGTCCATCCCGAAGGACGGACCCGAGCCCCACAGCGCCACGGCCGTGTTCTTGCCGTACCAGTAGGCCACCACGCCGTGGCCGCCATCCAGCGTCCCGGCCGACACCGCATCCAGCAGGTCGAACGCCTTGACTACGGCGCCCGCGGGCAGCACTTCGATCTTCAACTGGCCGCCGGCCATCTCGTTGACCTTGTTGGCGTAGTCGCGAGCGAATTCGTGAAAGATGTCGGTCGCGGGCCAGGTGCTTTGAAAGCGGAAGGAGATGGGCGCGTTCTGCGCCTTGGCGATGGCGGGAAATCCTAGCGCCGCGACCCCCGCGGCGGCTGCGCCAGAGATGAATTTGCGGCGGCGGGGCTTTGTAACGTGTTGCATGGCTTGTTGTCTCCTGGGGTGGACTACATGGACCAGCGTGTTGTTACTACGGCTGCAAGGGTGTGGCACAGATTGGCTGCGGCGAGCCATCCGATGCCGATTGATGCGTCTGATGCGCAACTTTGGAGTGATTAAACCTGCCTGACAAACGGCTGACAATCAGCTTTTAGTCAGGAATTACCCTAGAAAACGGACTAGCCTGAAATAGCAAAAGGCCAGCGCGCCGCTTGGCGCGGCGTGCTGGCCCGATGCGGTGAAAGACGGTCGCTATACCGCCGACACGGAACCTGCTTCTCCCCCGCCCTGCAACTGTGGTGGCGAAGTCACGATCGACGTCAGCGCCGGTTCGGCGGGACGCAATGCCGCCAGATCCGGCCTTGGGCGCCGCAACACGTCCGAGCCCGCAAACGCCTGTTCCATCGCCTGCGCCGCGGCCAGCACTTCACGGTCGCCGCGAAAGCGCCCCACGATCTGCAGTCCGAACGGCATGCCATGCGCATCGCGTCCGCACGGCAACGTCAGCGCCGGGTGCGTGGTCAGCGTGACCACGTACGTCAGTGCCAGCCAGCGGTAGTAGTTCTCCTGCGCGACGCCGTTGATCTTGTCCGCGTACAGCTGCGTCCATGGAAACGGCGAGACCGGCGTGGTGGGCGAAAGGATGAGGTCGTAATCGTCATAGGCGCGCTGGAACCGCTTGATCAGACGCGTCTGCTCGGCCTGCGCCCACGCGCAGTCCTTCAGGCTCATCGCCGCGCCCATCTCGAAGTTGGCGCGGGTGTTGGGACCGAGGCTGGACGGGTCTTTCTCGTAGGCGTCGCGCATGCCCGCCACGAAGGCTTCCGCGCGCAGCACGTCAAAGCACCGATGGGCCTCGCCCACATCCAGGTCGATCGGATCGCAGGCGGCAAACAGATGCCGCATCGCGGCGATCTTTTCGCGGAAGGTGGCACGAATGCCATCGTCCACGTCGCACGCGCCGAAGTCTTCGGTGTAGGCCACGCGCAGCGAACCCAGGTCCGCGACGCCGGGAATCAGGAATTGCAGCGGGTCCAGCGGATAGCTGAGCGGATCGCCGGCGTGCATGCCCGCGGAAGCGGCCATCTGCAGGCAGGCGTCCGCCACCGTGCGGCCCATGGGCCCGACCACCGAGATCGGCGTCCAGCCCAGCGGTTTGCGCACGCTGGGCACGATGCCCGGGGACGGCCGGAATCCGACCACGCCGCACTTGGACGCGGGAATACGCAGCGAGCCTCCCGTGTCCGAGCCCGTGCATACCGGCAGCATGTCGGCAGCCAGCGCCGCGGCGGAACCGCCCGACGAGCCGCCGGCGTTCAGGTTCGGATTGAACGGGTTGCCGGTCGCACCCCACACCGTGTTGCGCGAGTTGGCGCCCGCGCCCATTTCGGGCACGTTGGTCTTGGCGGCGACGATGGCGCCGGCGCGGCGCAGGCGCGCCACCAGCTCGATGTCCTCGTCGGGCACGTGGCCGCGATACAAGGGCGAACCGTACGTGGTCAACACACCAGCCGTGGGTTCCAGATCCTTCACCCCCATCGGCAGACCGTGCAACAGGCCCAGCGGTTCGCCCGCCATCACGGCGCGCTCGGCGGCGCGCGCCTCCGAGCGCGCCCGCTCGTAGGCGGTGGCGGTGACGGCGTTGATATACGGGTTCACGGCCTGGATCCGCGCGATGCAGGCCTCCAGCAGTTCCACCGGCGAAAGCTGGCGGGCGCCGATCATGCGCCGCAGCTCGACCGCCGTCAGGGATACCAGGGTGTCGTCCAATGCCATCGTCGTCTTCCTTCAGTCGATCTTGATGTTGGCCCGCTGCGCGACTTCACGCATGACGGGCAGTTCCTGCTGGATCAGCGCTTCGCCCTCGGCAGCGCTGGCGAAAGCGGCTTCGAAACCTTGCGCCTCCAGGCTCTTGACCACTTCGGGCGATTCAACGGTGGCTTTCAGCGCCTTCTCCAGCCGCGTCTTCACGTCGGCCGGCAAGCCGCGCGGCGCGGCGACCATCAGCCACGTATCCATGGCGACCGAGGGGTAGCCCTGTTCCGCGAACGTCGGCACGTCGAGCAAGAACGCGGAGCGCTTGGGAGCGGACACCGCCAGCACGCGCACCTTGCCCTGCTTGCTTTGCGGCAGCGCCGCGGCCACGGTGTCGACCGAAAACGGAATCTGTCCGCCGATCAGGTCCGTCATTGCGGGCGAGCTGCCCTTGTACGGCACGTGCGTCATCTTCAACTTGGCCGCCGACGTGAACGCCTCGCCCACGAAATGCGCCGTGGTGCCGGTGCCGAACGAGCCGTACGGCGGCTGGTCGTGGGCCGGATCCTTCACATAGGCCACGAATTCCTTCAGGTCCTTGACCGGCACTTTGGGGTTGGCGAGCAGCGCGAGCCCCGTGCGGCCGACGATGCCGATGGGTTCAAAGCTCTTGACCGGGTCGTACGGCAGGTTGTTCTGGATGGCCGGGTTGACCGTGAACGTCGTGCCGGAGCTGACCAGCAGCGTGTAGCCGTCGGGCGCGGCCTTGGCGACGAAGCTGGCGCCAATCACCGTACCCGCGCCAGCGCGGTTTTCCACCACGACCGTGCGGCCCAATTCCTGTCCCAGTTTCTGCGCCACCACGCGGCCCAGCACATCGGTGGCGCCACCCGGCGGGAAGGGCACGACCAGCGTGAGCGGCCGGCTGGGATAGGCATCCTGGGCCACCGCAGGCGCGACGGCGCCGACGGTGCTGGCAAAAGCGAGACTGACTGCAAGAAACGAGGTTTTCATGGCGGTGCTCGAAGGGAAGTGGTGGAAAAGCGGCGCGTCTGTCGGCGCCTAGTTGCCGGCCGCGAGCGATCGCCCGCGGCTCAGGAATCGGTCATATTCTTCGTCGGGCACGAACAGCCCGCCGGTGGTCCAGGCCAGGTGCGTGGCGCGCGGCAGATGCGCGTCAAGGCCCTGCGCGCGCAGCCATGCCCGGCCGGCTTCGGTGCCGCACAGGTGGCGCGGCCCGCTGAACCCGGCCGCGGCGGACGGTTCGATGCGCAGGCCCTCGCTGTCCTTCAGGCGGGCCAGGTCCGCGTACAGCGTGTCGTCTTCCACGGTGTAGACGCCGCCCAGATGCGCGCCCACGGCCGCATAGGCCAGTTCCGATGCCGTCGGGACGGCCAGGCCGTCGGCCTCGGTCACGTTGGTCAAGCCCACGTCGTACACCGACGCGGACGCCGGCGCGCCCGGCAGTTCGCCCCGGCCGGCCATCATGCGCACCAGGAAACACGGCGACTGCACCGGCTCGGCAAAGAAGCAATGCACGTGCGGGCCGAAGAGTTGCTTCAGGCCGAAGGCGATTCCGCCCGGCGCCCCGCCCACGCCACAAGGCAGGTAGACGAACAAGGGATGCTCGGCATCGACACGCACGCCCGCATCGGCCAGTTGCGTGCGCAGGTGCAGCGCGGCGGCGGCGTAGCCCAGGAACAGCGACGCCGAACGCTCGTCGTCGACGAAATAGCCAAAGGGATCGGCTTCGACCTGCGCGCGGCCCGCGGCCACCGCCTTTTCGTAGTCGCCCGCGTGCTCGACGACCTCGACTCCGCGTGCACGCAGTCGTGCCTTCTTCCATTCCTTGGCATCGGCGGACATATGCACGGCCGACCGGAACCCCAGCGCCGATGCAATCACGCCGATGGACAGGCCCAGGTTGCCGGTGGAGCCCACGGCAACTTGATAGCGGCCGAAAACGGCCCGGGCTTCGGGGCCGGCCAGTTTCCGGTAGTCGTCGCCCGGGCACAGCAGGCCTTCCCGCAGCGCCAACGATTCGGAAAATTCCAGCACTTCGTGGATGCCGCCCCGCGCCTTGATCGAACCGGCCACCGGCAGCGCATGGTCTGCCTTGATCCACAAGCGTCCGTCATGGTGCGGCAGGCCGATGGCCGCCTGCATGGCGGCGGCGGGCAAAAGCGGCGACTCGATCACGCCGCGCGTCTCGGCCAATTCCGGAAACAGTTCGGCCAGCAGCGGGGCGAATCGCGCAAAGCGCTCCTGCGCGGACAGCACTTGATCCATCAGGAAGTGCGCGCCCGGCCCGCCAGCGGTGGCGGTCGTGACAGTCCCGGTCCACAGCACCGGCTTTGCCTGCCGCAGGGAATCCAGAACGGGAGAATGGGAGGAAGCGTCGGGTTGAAACATGGCTGTGGCAGCAAATGGAAAGCGCAAATAATGCCCACATCCTAGAGGTGGCCAGCGCTTTGCAGCAATATCAATGGTTAGAATTCTTCTTTGCGTTTTCCGCAAACCTTGGAACTGACCATGAACCCTCGCGTCCTGCAGGAGATTTCCCTGCGATATTTCCTGGAAGTCGTGCGCACCGGCTCGGTCAGCGAGGCCGCGGGCAGGCTGGACGTCGCCCCCTCGGCCGTCAGCCGGCAGATCGCCCGTATCGAACGTGAATTGGGCACCTTGCTGTTCGAGCGCCGCGCGCGCGGCATGGTCCCGAACGCCGCGGGCGAACTGCTGGCCGCGCACGCCAAACGCATGCAGCAGGACGTGGAGCGCGTGGCCGGCGACATCCTGGCGCTGCGCGGGCTGCGCCAGGGCCATGTGCGCATCGTCAGCACCGAGGGTTATGCGTCAGAGTTCGTGCCGGCGGCCATCGCGGCCTTCCGGCAGCACTATGCGGGGATCCGGTTCTCGCTGGACGTTTGCTCGCAACAAGAGATCCCCCAGCGCATCCGTGATGGGTCGGCGGATATTGGCGTTACCCTCAGCCTCACGTCGCAGCGCGACATCCGGGTGGAAGCGCGCGTGCCGGCGCCGGTGCGCGCGATCCTCGCGGCCGACCATCCGCTGGCCGACCGGCGCGAGATGGCGCTGGCGCAATTGATGGCGTATCCGCTGGCCCTGCCCAGCCCCGATTCCACCCTGCGCCAGCTGATCGACATCAGTTGCAGCCGCCAGCAACTACATTGCGAGCCGGCATTCACCAGCCGCAGCATCGACGCCCTGGTCGGCTTTGCCAGCGCGGGCGGCGGCGTCGCCTTCTGCGGGGAACTCGCCATCCGCAACCGCCTGCAATGGGGAAGAATCGTCGCCGTGCCGCTCCGCGACCGCGAAATGAACGAACGCCACTTCGAGGTGCAGACGCTGGCCGGCCGCATCATGCCCGAGGCCGCCAAGGCCTTCATCGCCAGCATCGCGGAGACCGCGCGGGCGGCCTCCGGACCGGTCGGGCCCGCGTAATGCCGGGCCACGTAATGCCCGCGATCAATACTGGTAGCGCATCGTCAGCATCGCGCTGCGTCCCGCGGCCCACGCGCCTTGGCTGTAAAAGCCGATCTGGCTGTAGTACTTGCGGTCGAACACGTTGTTCACGTTCACCTGCGCCGACAGGCTGCGGTTGAAGCGGTAACGCGCCATCAGGTTGGTGATGGCGTAGCTGCCCTGGCCCACGCGCTCGTCGCCGTTGGGGCCGCTGGCGATGGTGTAGACGTGGCTCTGCCAGTTCACGCCGCCGCCCACCGTCAGGCGGTTCCAGTCGCCCGGCAACTGATACGTGGTGAAGACGCGCACCAGGCTGCGCGGCTGGTCGGTCTGGATCGCGTTGCCCTCGCCGTCGCTGGCGGTCCAGTGGGACCATCCCGCAGCCACGTTCCAGCCCGGCGTCACTTCACCCGACACTTCCAGGTCGAAGCCGCGGCTGCGCGTGCCTTGTGCGGCCGTGTAGGCCTGATTGGTCGTGCCCGGCACCATCTGGCCCGGGTCGGCCTGCGCCACGTTGTCCTGGTCGATCTGGAAAACGGCGGCGCTGGCGTTCAGGCGGCCCTCCAGCCATTCGCCTTTGATGCCGGCCTCGTACGACTTGCCTTCCAGCGGATCGAGCCAATTGCCGTTGCGGTCCTGGTAGGTCTGCGGATTGAAGATGCTTGTGTAGCTGACGTAGGCCGTGTAGGTGTCGTTGATGTCGTACAGCAGGCCGGCGTAGGGCGTGAAGGCGTTCTTGTCGAACTCCGTGCGGCCTTCCCCGCCAAAGCCGATCGAGTTGGTCTTCCAGGTGCTGTAGCGCCCGCCGACGATGAGTTTCAGCGGATCGGCAAGGTTCAGGCGCAGCGCGCCGTACCAGCCCGTCTGCGTGGTGGTGTAGCGGTTGGCAATGGTGGAATCGTTCCAGTCGGGTTCGGGATACGAGCCGTTCCACTCAAGGAAGTTGCCCACGCCTGCCGCATTGATGGCCGAGCGGTAGTTGAAGTCGCCCTTCTGCCGGTTGAAGCTGGCGCCCACCACGGCTTCGTGGCGGCGGCCAAACAGCGTGAACGGTCCATTCGCCTTCAGATCCAGCGCATTCTGCTTGCGGTCGCCCAGGTACCAGGCGGGCGACGCGCCCATGCCGAGGCCGGTCTCGCGATCCGGCCAGCCGTACAGGTACAGCAGCTTGCCGTCCATTTCATTCTTGGAATACGAGCCCACCGCCTGCACGCGCCAGTCGTTGTCGAAACGATGTTCCAGGCTGGCGAAGGCGCCCTGCGTGGTGCTGCCCCACGAGCTCCACCGCGCGCCGGTGTTCAGCGACCGCCGCCAATCGGTGCGGCCGCCGTCGGCGTACCAAAGCGGAAAGCCGCCCCAACTGCTGCCCTGCGGCTCGTTGTCCTGGTAGTTGTAGCCCACGCTGAGCGTGGTGCGCGAGGTCAGGTCGGCGTCCACCACGCCGTAGAAGACCTTTTTCTTGTTCTGGTAGTAGTCCAGGAACGACCGGTTGTCCTGGTACGCCGAGACGATGCGGCCGCGCACGGTGCCTTCGGCATTGAGCGGCGTCGACAGGTCGGCCGTCACGCGATAGGTGTCCCAGTTGCCCACGCCCGCGCTCAGGTCCGCCTTGAACTCACGGCTGTCGGCGTGCTTGCGCACCAGGTTGATTGAGGCGGACGGATTGCCTGCGCCCGTCATCAGGCCCGTCGCGCCGCGCACGACTTCCACGCGGTCATAGATGATGGGATCGACGGAAGACTCGCCCGCCGCATAGCCCACATCGAAGGACGTGGGCACGCCGTCGTACATGTAATTGCTGATGCTGAAGCCGCGCGAGTTGAACGTGTAGCGCTCACTGTCGAAGTTCTGCACCGAAATGCCGGGCGTGCTGCCCATGACGTCGGCCAGCGACCGCATGTCCTCGTCGTCCATGCGCTGACGCGTCATCACGGTCACCGACTGCGGCGTCTCGCGCAGCGACAGCGACAGCCCCGTGCTGGCTGCGGTGGAACGCGGCGTATAGGACCCCGTCCCCTCGGTGGTGTTCGGATTAGCGTTGTCGCCCACCACCTGCACCGAGGGCAGCGTCGACACGCTGGCGTCCTGCGCGGCAACTGCCCCGGAGGCCAACGCCAGGAAAACCGCCGCAGACGTGCGGCGCAGCACGAAACGTGGGTGAACGATTGAGCCGCGTCCGGCGCGTCTTTCTGCTTGCATTGGAGCTTCCTACCGAGTGAGTCTAAGGGGGACAAATCGGCACGAAGTTTAAATGCAAATCCTTCTCATCTCCATCTACTGTTGTTTTTTTCCACTGTTCGCGTCAACCCGAGGCCTTGCCCGGCCGCTGCACCGCGCGCACCTTGCCGCTCTCGCCGCCGCCGCAATAGAACCGGGCGCCGCCGTCGGACTCCAGGCCCGACACGCCCACGCCCGCCGGCATCTCGACCGCTTCCAGCACTTCGCCCGTGCGCGGTTCAAGACGCCGCAATTCGCTTTCTTCGGCTTCCCACGTGCCGTGCCATAGCTCACCGTCCACCCACGTAACGCCCGTCACGTAGCGATTGGAATCGATGGTGCGCAGCACGTTGCCGGTCTCGGGATCGACCTGGTGGATCTTGCGGTCGCGGTAGGCGCCGACCCACAGGCTGCCTTCCGCCCAGGCAAGGCCAGACACGCCCTCGCCGCCCGGCGCCGGAATGGTGGACAGCACGTTCCCGCTTTGCGGATCGACCTTCTGGATCCGGCCATCGGCGATCTGATAGAGGTGCGTGCCGTCAAAGGCCGTGCCGGCATTGGCCGTGATGTCGAGAGAGCGCGACGTCTGTCCGGTGACCGGGTCCAGGGCAACGAGGCTGTCGCCCGTGGCGAACCACACCTGCTTGCCGTCGTACGTCAGCCCATGGACGGCCTCGACGCCCGGGAATGGGCCATATTCGCGGAGGATTTCGGCTTGTGATCGTTTCATGATGGCTTCCTGTTGTAGGCATGCATCCATGCTACTGGCCGGGCAAAATCGCCGGGAGTAACAAGCTTGTCGCGAATCCGGGCACCGGCGGCAGCATCCAGCGCCGCGCGCGTCCCTGGCCGAAGGCCTGCACCTTGCCGGCCTCGGCCAGCGCCTCCAGTGCGCGCTGCACGGTGCGCTGGCTGGAGCCCAGCACCAGCGCCAGCGCCGAACTCGACCAGCCTTCGCCATCGGCCAGAAAGGCCAGCAGCGCGCCCTGCTCCGGATCCGCTTCTTCGCCAGCAGGCGCCAGCACCGTGACGCCGCCCGTGCCGGCCGGCGTGAGCGTATAGCCGTGCGGAGTGGACTGGATGCCGGCCAGCGGGCGGATCGCGGTGCGTAGACGGCCCATTTCGACGCGCAGGCGCGCGCGGTGCGTCTCGTCGAAATAGCGCGTGCGAAACGCCTGGGCGATAAGCGCATCGCGCGTGACGTCCTGCGGCCAGGCCTGCGCCAGCGCCCGCACCAACGCAAACAGCACGGGACGGCCAGCCAGCGAGACCGTCGTTTGCGCACCGCGCACGGCGTACCGGCAGGCGTCCACCACCAGCGTTCCCGACGCCAGCAAGGCCTCAACTTCGTCCAGCGACACCGTGCATTCGCCAGCCTGTCCCATGCGCCGGGCGGCCGGCGCGTCCAGCGCCCGCACCGCGTGGTCCACTTCCGCCATCAGCGCCGGAATCCCGGCTTGCTCGGCGCAGCGTCCCGCACGCGTCAGCGCGGCCCGGGCCTTTGCTGCCTGCTGGCGGCGTAGTGCGATGCCCGCGACGATCAACTCTTGAATGGCCTGCGAAGCCCAAGGCAGTGCGGCCGGATCCACCTCGGCCAGCGTGCGCTCGGCGTCTTCCAGCCGTCCCAGCAGCAATTGGCGGCGCGCCATCAAATGGCGGGCATGCGCCGCGTTGACCACGTCGCCCTGCGCCTGCAGCGTGGCGCGCGCGGCGTCCAGCGCCTTGTCCGGGTTGCCGAGATCGCGCGAAGCCAGCGCGACTTCCGCCTCGGCGACCACGCAGCGCGCCCGCGCCACCGCCTGCCGGGGACCGAAGGTTCGCGCGGCGCTTCGCAGCAGCGCCCTGGCGCGTGGCAGATCGCCCAATTGCGCGAAGGCGATGCCGCGCAGGGCCAGCGCGGGCGCGTCGCTGCGCAGCGCGACGTGGTTCAACGCGCCCAGCGGGTCTCCCGCCGCCAGCGCACGGGCCGCCGTTTCAATCAGAAAGTCCATGGAAGATGCGCCACCGCCTGCCCCGCTTTTCTTGACCAGGGAACAAATCTACACCGCGCGGCAGGCTGATTGCAGGGCTATTGCGCGGCCGACACCGGCAGAGAGGATCCGCCGGCCGCGCTGGGCGCCATCAAAAGCGGATACGGATTGAGCGCCCCGCCCCCCGCATAGATGCCGTAGTGCAGATGCGGCGGCGTGCCTTTGGCGTTGCCGGTATTGCCCACGAAACCCAGCACGTCGCCCGGCGCGACGAGCTGGCCGCGGCGGATATCCGCGTAGCCGTCCAGGTGCGCGTAATAGTGCATCTGCCGGCCCGGCCCCATCACCCACACCACCTGGCCGCCCAGCGTGTTCTCGCCGATGCGCGTGACCACGCCTTCGGTGGCAGACAACACCGGCGTACCGCGCTTGGCGAAGATGTCGATGCCCTGGTGCGTCCGTCCTCCCGACCGCGCCGCGCCCCAGGTGTCCGCCAGCCGCCGCGGCGCGATGCCCTGCACCGGCACGGGCAGGGACAGCGGCGCGTCCTGCCAGGACAGCCGCGCCATGTGCCAGGGCGCGCGCGCCGCCTCGGGCAGACGCGGCCAGGCCCAGACAGCCATGGCGGCAAGCGCGGCAAGGATGAAAAGTCGTCGGGCAAATCGCCAGGGGGTGCGGGCATCCATGCAACGTTCGACGGCCAGGCAGGGTCAGGGTTCCACGCCACCTGGCGGCGACACAGTATTGCAGCGCCTGTGATGCAGCACCTATGATGCGACCCCATTTTGTGGCGGCAGCTACCGCCCGGGCCGTCCCGACAGGCCCTCTCAGGCCGTCGCAGCGTGTAAACTCCCCCCTTTTTGACTCTGGTGGTATGTTGCAAGCCCCCCAGCGCACAGGTTTAAGCGGCCCGACGCTCATTCGCTTGCTGACTCGCCTGACGGACGCGGAAGTCCAGCAGTCCAGGCAGTCGCTATCCGACCATCTGAGCCAATGGCTTGGCTGGACGGACGCGATCGCCCTGTCGGCGGCGTTGAATACTAGTCCGCCGGTCATTGCGCCCGGCGCCCGCCTGTTCAGCAGCGCCGAAGAACGCGAATGCGTGCGCGTGCGCACCACCCTGGCCGACGCGATCGCCAGCGACACGGCGGCCACGGCCGCCAAGCGCGTCGCCCCGGCGCGGGCGCCCGCCAAGAAACTGGCTGCCGCCCTGGCCGAGGACGAGTTCGATTATTCGAGTTTTCGCCAGCGGTATCTGTCGTTGCAGCACACGATGGAGACCAGCATCGGCAATCTGCGCAGCCGGCTGCGCGGAATGGTCGCGGCGCGCAATGGCGAATGGACGCGCCTGGCAGTCGTGGACGCGATCATGGACCGCGCGTTGCTGCCCAAGGAGCGGGCCCTGCTAGGCGCGATTCCGAAGTTGCTGCAGACGCACTTCGACCGGCTGCGCAAGGCCGAGGAAGCAGTGCAGGCGGCGGCCCAAGCCCAGGAGGCAGACGAGGCGCCGGCCGAAGCCGGGTCTGCCGCGCCGCAAGGCGCCGACGCAGACGCGGCGGGCGATGCGGCCAAGCCCGCCCTTGAGGCCGCGCCGGCCCGCGAGACGCCGCCGGCGGCCGCGGTTACCCCCGGCGCCTGGCTGGACACGTTCCGCGCCGACATGCGCGCCGTGCTGCTGGCCGAATTGGATGTTCGTTTACAACCGGTCGAAGGGCTGCTCGCCGCCCTTCGCACCAGCTAATTAGGACACTATGTCCAAGAATCTGATCAATATCGTGGTTTTTCTGGCCGGACTGGCCGTTGTGGGCTGGATCGGTGCGGGTTACGCGGGCACGAACCCGCTGGCGCTGGCCGTGACGCTGCTGATCGGTGTCTGTTATCTGGCCGGCGCGCTTGAGCTGCTGCGCTACCAGCAGGCAACATCCGCGCTCACGCGCGCCGTGTCGGACCTGAAGGAAGCGCCGGGCAGCCTGGGCGCCTGGCTGGACAAGCTGCCGGCTGGTCTGCGCAACGCGGCGCGCCTGCGCATCGAAGGCGAGCGCGTGGGCCTGCCCGGTCCGTCGCTGGCGCCCTACCTCGTCGGCCTGCTGGTCCTGTTGGGCATGCTGGGCACGTTCCTGGGCATGGTCGTGACGCTGCGCGGCACCGGCCTCGCCCTTGAAAGCTCCACCGATCTGGCCGCGATCCGCGCGTCGCTGGCCGCGCCCGTCAAGGGGCTGGGCTTTGCATTCGGCACCTCGATTGCCGGCGTGGCCGCGTCCGCCATGCTGGGCCTTTTGGCCGCGCTGTGCCGCCGCGACCGCGTCCACGCGGCGCAACTGCTGGACACCAAGGCGGCCACCACGCTGCGCGTGTACTCGCAAAGCTACCAGCGCGAAGAATCGTTCAAGCTGCTCCAGCGCCAGGCCGAGGTCATGCAACGCCAGGCCGAAGCCATGCCCGCCATTGTCGGGCAGCTTGAATCCATGATGAAGAGCATGGAGCAGCAGAATCAGGCGTTAAATGAACGCCAGATCGCCAGCCAGACCGCCTTCCAGGGCAAGGCCGAAGCCGCCTACGCTCGCCTCGCGTCCGTGATGGAACAGTCCATGAAGGACAGCGTCGCGCAAAGCGCCCGCTCCGCCGGCGAGGCCCTGCAGCCCGTTGTGCAAGCCACCATGGACAGCTTGTCCCGCGAGACCGCCACGCTGCAGGACACCGTCTCGCAGGCCGTCCGCCAGCAGCTGGAAGGCCTGACCGCCGGCCTGCAAGCCGCGACGACCGACGTTGCCGGCATCTGGAGCCAGGCGGTGGCCGGCCAGCAGCGCGCCAGCGAGGCCATGGCCGAAGACCTGCGCGCCTCGCTCGACCGCTTCGCCCACACCTTCGAAGAGCGCTCCGCCAATCTGCTGGACAGCGTGTCGGCGCGCCTGGAGGCGTCGTCCGGCAATATGTCGCAAGCCTGGACCGACGCGCTGTCGCGCCAGCAGCAAGCCGGCGAAAAGCTGGCCGGCGACAACCTGCAGGCGCTCACCGCCGCGGCAGCCAGCTTCGAACAGCATTCCGCGTCGCTGCTGCGCACCCTGAACGCCTCGCACGCCGCGCTGCAAACCGATCTTGCCTCGCGCGATCAGCAACGTCTGGCCGCCTGGACCGAAACGCTGGGCGCGATGGGCGCCACGCTGCGCCAGGAATGGGAACAGTCCGGCGCGCAGGCTGCCGCCCGCCAGCAAGACATCAACGACACCTTGGCGCAGACCGTGCGCGACGTTTCCGAACAAGCTGCGGCGCAAGCGGCGCTGCTGGAAGGCGTGTCGGCCCGCATGGAGGCTGCCGCCAACGGCGTGGCGGACCAATGGACCCGCGCCCTCGCCCGCCAGGAAGAATCCAGCGGCAAGCTGGCCGCCGGCAATCAGGCCGCACTCGAAGCCGCCACCGCGGCTTTCGAGCAGCACGCTACATCGCTGCTGCGCACGCTGGACCAGTCGCACACCGAACTGCAGGCCGCGCTGGCCGCGCGCGACGAAGACCGCCTTGCCGCCTGGAGCAACACGCTGGGCGCCATGACCGCCAAGCTGGGCCAGGAATGGGAACAGGCCGGCGCGAACACCGTGGCCCGCCAGCAGGAAATCAACGACGCGCTCGCCGAGACCGCGCGCGGCATCGCCGGCCAGACCGACGCGCAGGCCCGCTTGCTGCAGGACGTGTCCTCGCGTCTGGAAACGGCGGCCGGCAGCGTCACGCAAGCCTGGCTGCACGCGCAGACCCAACAGGAGGACCTGGGCAAGCAACTGGCCGCCGACAACCAGCGCGCGCTGGAAACCGCCGCGGCCACCTTCGGCCAGCATGCCGACGCGTTGCTGCGCACCCTGGACCAGTCGCACGCCGACCTGCAAACCGCGCTGGCTTCGCGCGATGAGGAACGTCTGGCTGCCTGGACCGGCTCGCTGATGGCGATGTCCGCCAAGCTGGGCGAGGAATGGGAACAGGCCGGCACGCAAGCCGCTCTGCGCCAGCTCGAAATCAGCGACGCGCTCACCCAGACCGCCCGCGACATCTCGGCCCAGACGCAGCAACAGGCCGCCCTGCTGGAAAGCGTGTCCACGCGTCTGGAAACGGCCGCGGGCGGCGTCACGCAGGCCTGGATCGACGCCCAGGCGCGTCAAGAAGCAACCGGCCAGCAACTTGCCAGCGACAATCGCCAGGCGCTGGAAGCCGCGTCCGCCGCCTTCGGCACGCAAGCCGCCGAACTGCTGCAGACGCTGGAACAATCGCACACCGCCCTGCAAACGGCGCTTGCGGCCAACGACGAGGAACGCCTTGCCGCCTGGACCGCCAAGCTGGCGGCCATGGCCGATGCGCTGCGAACCGAATGGCAGCAGGCAGGCGCGCACACCGCCGGCCTGCAGCAGGAAATCTGCGACACCCTAAGCCTCACCGCGCAGGACATCACCGCGCAGACGCAGGCCCATGCCAGCGAGACCATCGCCGAGATCGGCCGTCTGGTTCAAGCGGCCTCCGAGGCGCCCCGCGCCGCCGCAGAGGTCATCGGCGAACTGCGCCAGAAGCTCTCGGACAGCATGGTCCGCGACAACGACATGCTGCAGGAACGCAACCGCCTGCTGGAAACGCTGAGCACGCTGCTCGACGCCGTCAACCACACCGCCGCCGAGCAGCGCACGGCCGTGGACGCGCTGGTCGCGTCGTCGGCCGACATGCTGGAGCGCGTGGGCGCGCAGTTCACCGCGCAGGTCGAGTCCGAAACCGGCAAGCTGTCCGACGTGGCGTCGCTGGTCACCAGCGGCGCCGTCGAAGTCGCCAGCCTGGGCGAATCCTTCGGCGCGGCGGTGCAGGCCTTCGGCGAATCGAACGACAAGCTCACCGCGCATCTGCAACGCATCGAGGCCGCGCTGGACAAATCCATCGCGCGCGGCGACGAGCAGCTTTCCTACTACGTGGCGCAGGCCCGTGAAGTCGTCGACCTGAGCCTGATGTCGCAGAAGCAGATCATCGAAAACCTGCAACAGCTGGCCACCCAGCGCGCCACCGCCGGAGCGGAAACGGCATGAGCGAGGATATCGACGGCGGCGTGGAAGCAACGGCGCCTGCCTGGGCCGTCTTCGGCGATCTGATGTCCGTGCTGCTGGGCGCCTTCGTCCTCATCCTGGTCAGCGTCGTCGCGGTGCAGTTGCAGCTGTCGACGCGGCTGGAAGAAGAGGTCAAGCAGCGCCAGGAAGAAACCCACCGCCGCGAGACGTTGGAGCAGGCGCTGGCGGGCCCCCTGGCCGCCGGCCGGGTAACGCTTATCAACGGCCGTATCGGCATCAGCGGCAGCGTGCTCTTCGCGCTGAACTCCGACCAGCTCCAGCCCGAGGGCCGCGAAATCCTGAAAAGCCTGATCGAGCCGCTGTCCGCCTACCTGAACACCCACAACGAAATCCTGATGGTCAGCGGGTTCACCGACGACCAGCAGGTGCGCGAAGGCAATCGCCGCTTCGCGGACAACTGGGACCTTTCCGCCCAGCGCGCGCTCACCGTGACCCGCGCCCTGATCGACGAAGGCGTGCCGTCCTCCACGGTGTTTGCCGCGGCGTTTGGCGCCGAGCAACCCGTGGCGTCGAACGCCGACGAGGAAGGCCGCGCCAAGAACCGCCGCGTGGAAATCACGCCCATCCCCAAGCCATCCAACGACGCGGGTAAGCCCGGTGAGCAGTGACGGCAGCCGCGCAGAGGTGATGAACGCGCGCGCGGTGCTGGACGCCTGGCGCGCCAGCGGCGCGGACCGCATGAACCCGCTGCACTTTCACCTGATCGACGCGCTGGACCGCCGCGCGGCCGCGTACGAGGGCGCGGCGCGTCAGCGGCTGGACGAGCGGGTCGCTGGTCTGATCGCGGCGTACGAGGGGGAGTTGAAGGGCGCGGAGAATGCGGCTGCAGTTGCGGGGGCTGAGGCTGATACAGATGCCACGCAAGACGCCGTGTCGGGCGGGTCGCTGGCCGAGCTGATCGCTTATCTGGGCAATCCCCGTGGCAATTCCCTGGCCGCCGGTAGCCCTGCCCAAGACGCCCTGCCGGGCGAAACCTCCCACGATTCCCGTGACCCGCTAGGCCTGCGCGCCGCCTACCCCGAACTGCCGTTGCTCGACGAATTCCGGGCGCTCTGGTCGCGCTTCAGCGCCGACCGCCAGGTGCGCCAGTCGCAGGAACAGGTCCACAAGAACGCCGGCCCGCTCAATTCCAATCAGCTTGTGCACCGCGCGCTGTCCCTGATGCGCGAAATGTCGCCCGGCTATCTGCAGCAGTTCCTGTCGTACACCGACGCGCTGATGTGGATGGAACAGATGACCGCCGCAGCCGCCCCCGCGCCCAAGGAAGCGCCGCGCGCTGGCGCCGCCAAGAAGTCCGCGCGCGCCAAGCCCAGGAAGGAGCCCAAAGAACCTAAGGAACCCAAGGAAGACAAAAAACCCGAGGAATCCGCCTGAGGGTGATTTGCACGCGGCGACGCCCCGCAGTACGATACGTTCCATATACAAAACATATACGGAACATCCACTATGGGTATCGTCAAGATTTCCGAGCAAATGCATGAGAACTTGCGCGTCGCCAGCGGCGCCCTCAGCCGCTCGATCAACTCCCAGGCCGAACACTGGATGCGCATCGGCATGCTCTCCGAGCTGTATCCCGAATTGCGCCACGCCGATATCTGCCAATTGCTGATTCGCATCGACCAGGCAGAAGGCTTCACCATCGCGTCCCTCTCGCAAGGGTTGCCGCAACCCGCGCAGCAGGAGGCCGCGTAAATGGCCAAGAAGGTTTCCATCAAATCGGCCGCCGACATCGAAATGGCCCGCAAGGCGGGCGCCATGGCGGCCGAAGTCCTGCACATGATCGGCGAACACGTCCGCCCGGGCGTCACGACGGATGAGCTTGACCGCGTCTGCCACGACTACATCGTCAACGTGCTCAAGGCCACGCCCGCCAACGTCGGCTACCACGGCTTTCCCAAGACCATCTGCGCGTCGGTCAACCACGTCATCTGCCACGGCATCCCGTCGGCCAAGGTGCTCAAGAACGGCGACATCCTGAACATCGACGTGGCCGTCATCAAGGACGGCTGGTTCGGAGACACCAGCCGCATGTACTACGTCGGCCAGCCCAGCCCGCTTGCGCGCCGCCTGGTCAACACTACGTACGAGGCCATGCGCGCCGGCATCATGGCCGTCAAGCCCGGCGCCACGCTGGGCGACATCGGCCACGCCATCCAGACCGTAGCGCACCGCGAGCACTTCAGCATCGTGCGCGAGTACTGCGGCCACGGCATCGGCCAGATCTATCACGACGACCCGCAGGTGCTGCACTACGGCCGCCCCGGCGAAGGCATGGTGCTGCAGCCAGGCATGATGTTCACGATCGAGCCCATGATCAACGCCGGCAAGCCCCAGACCAAGCAGCTTCCCGACGGCTGGACGGTCGTCACCAAGGACCGATCGCTGTCCGCGCAGTGGGAGCACATGGTCGTCGTCACCGAGACCGGCTACGACGTGCTGACCACCTGGCCCGACGGCTTCGGCGACTACCCACCCATTCCCTGACAGGGACGCGTCCTAGCAAGGACCGGAGTGCAGGGCCGCAGGGGTACGATCATGATCGTGCCCTTGGTGTTTTTGCGGCGCCCGCCGTCTCGTCCATGCCCGCCCTGCCCTCCGCTTTCCGCCGACTTGCGGCGTCGAACCTCGCCGCGCAGTTCTCCGAGCAGATCGCGCTCGCCGCCGCGCCGCTGTATGCCGTGCTGGCCCTGGGCGCCACCGCTGCGCAAACCGGCTATCTGCAGACCGCGCAGACGTTGCCGTTCCTTTTGTTGTCCCTGCCCGCCGGCGTGCTGGCGGACCGGACGTCGCGCCGGTCACTGATGACCGCCGCCGAAACCGTGCGCGCGGCAAGCCTGATCGGCCTGCTGGCGCTGCTGTGGATGGGCGGTCTCAGCTTGCAATGGCTGGCCGCGCTGGGCTTCATCGGCGCGGTGGGCACCGTCGCCTACAACGTTGCGGCGCCTGCCCTCGTGCCCAAGCTGGTCCCGGTCACGGAACTGGCCAACGCCAACCGTTGGCTTGAGCTGGCGCGCAGCGCAGCCTTCTCGGCCGGCCCCGCCGCAGGCGGCGCGTTGGTCGGCTGGATGGGGGCTTCGACCGCCTATGTGCTCGCGACCACGCTGTCGCTCCTGGCTGCCGTGCTCCTGGCCGGCCTGCCGCAGGACGCGCCCAAGCCTGCTCCGCGCCGCCATCCCATCTCGGAACTGCGCGAAGGCGCCGCCTTCGTCGCCACGCATCCCCTGCTGCGGCCGGTCCTATTGACCGCGCTCTTCTTCAACACCGCCTGGTTCGTCCTGCTGGCCGTCTACGTCGCCTACGCCGTCGACCGCCTGGGCTTGTCTGCAGCGGGCGTCGGCGTCACGCTGGGCGTTTACGGCGCGGGGATGCTGGCCGGCGCCCTCGCCGCCCCGTGGCTCGCCCGCCGCCTGCCGTTCGGCGCCGTGATCGGCGCGGGACCGCTGTCTGCCTTGCTGGCCAGCTTCATCCTGCTGTCGACGCTGGTCTTTCCGTCAGGCGCGTGGGCAGCGGTGGGATTCTTTTTCTTCGGCGCCGGGCCGATCCTGTGGACCATCACCACCACCACGCTTCGCCAATCGGTTACGCCCAATGCCCTGCTGGGACGGGTCTCGTCCGTCATCGTGACCGCGAATTTCGGCGCGCGGCCCATCGGCGCGCTGATCGGCGCGACGTTGGCGGCGCGGTTTGGGGTGGAGGCGTGTCTGTGGATGTCGACCGTCGGGTTTTTCATCCAGTTCGCCGTGCTATTCACGTCGCCGGTGCTGCGGCTGCAACGGCAGCCGGAGGTGGTGATGTCTTGAGTGGGACTACGCCAATTCCCGCAGCGCCGCCGTCATCAACGGTTTCCACGATTCAATATGCCGGGTGATCAACGCCGCGATGGCTTCAGTTTTCCGAGTCGCCGCAAGCTCGATCATTTCATAATGCTCGGAAACGGACGCGCGCTGCCGCTCTAAACCTTCGGGCGAGCTGATGCCATACAGCCGCATGTCTGCCCGCAACCCCATGATCATTCGCGTCAGCAACGGGTTCTCGGCGCGCGCGACCAACGCCTCATGAAACCGGCGGTCCGTTTCGATGTAGTCCGTCACGCTGCCTGACTTCACCGCAGCGGCGACGTCGTCGGCCAGCCGGACGAGCGGCTCCGTATCGGTCAACCCTTTCCGCGCGAGGGTGACCAGTGCCCCCACCTCGAGCATGATCCGAACGTCAAACTGATTTTCCAGGTCTTTGGGCGTGGCCGCTTCCACGCGAAACCCCCGATTGCGCAACGGGGAGACCAATCCCGTGCGGCTCAGCTCCAGCAACGCCTCGCGCACGGGGGTCGTGGACATGCCCATCTCGGTCGCCACCGCCGGCACGGAATAAATGGTGCCCGGCGCCGCTTCGCCCGACACGATGCGCGAGCGCAATTGCGCCAGCACCGTCTCTCTTAAATTGGTGACGCTTTCCATCGTGACTGCCCTCCGACAAATCGAACCGTCACTATATCAAATCGCTTGCGGTAGCGCGTGACGCGTTATATAAATGCGTCACGCGCTACCTAGCGCTCGCCCGGGGCCGAGGCAAATTGGCCCATTGGAGACATCGATGGATGAACCTTTGAAGCGCCACGTCTGCCTTGGCTGTGGCTTTCTGTATGACGAAGCCCTGGGGCTGCCCGAACACGGCATTCCTCCCGGAACCCGATGGGCCGACATCCCCCACGATTGGGTCTGCCCCGATTGCGGCACCCCCAAGAGCCGTTTCGAAATGGTCGAACTCCCGTACGCCAGCGCCGACGTCGCCGCGCACGCCCTCGTCTGAACGCCTGCCGAGAACTCATCATGAACAATGACTTTGTGCTGCGCGCACACGACCGCGGCTTTGAAAAATTCCTGTCGACGGGCGAAGCGTCTAGCTATATCGCCGGCCACCCCGAAGGCATGGTGACCCGCCATTCCAGCTTCAACTTTGGCGCCTACCAAAGCGGCGTTCCCGGATTCGGGCGGATCCGCGTCTTTGGCGAAGAAGTATTCAGCGGCACCGGCAGCGGCTACAACATGCACCGCCATCATGACTTCATCATTTGCGCATTCGTCCTGGCGGGCACGCTGACGCACGTGAACACGGTGGGCAATATCGACCAGCTCGGACCGAACGACTTCTACGCGTTCTCTGCCGGCTCTGGCGGCAAGCATTCCGAATTGAATCTGGCCAGCACCGATATGCAAGTGCTGTACCTCTGGGTCCTGCCCGACCGTCTGCTGACGCCGCCTTCCTATACGCGCAGTCATTTCGATGCGAGCACGCGCCGCAATCAGCTTACGCAACTGGTGGGCAATGCCGATGGCGCACTACGGATCAGCCAGGACGTATCCGTTTCAAGGTTGGTGGCGGATCAGGCAATGCATCTGCAATACAAGCCCAAATCGAACCGTCATGGCGTGTATGTGTTCATGCTGGATGGAGAAGCCAGCGTCGACGACATCACCCTGGCACGCCGCGATAGCCGAGGCGTTTGGGGAGACCGCCCCGTCACGATTCAGACGGACGGTGAAGGCGCCGATCTCCTCATTATTGAAACCATCCAATAGCGCCGCCCCGGATCAACCAGCGTTGCAAGCGGCGCCGGTATTGCCCGCGCCGCTTGCCGCCGGGTGAAGGGAAAGGCAAGGAGAATGTCATGCCAGTGATTCAGTTGTATTACGCAAAGGGGATGCTCGACCCCGTCAGCAAGAAGGAAATGGGCAAGCGGCTGACGGAAGTGCTGTTGACGATGGAAGGCGGCGCCCGCACCCCGGGCGGTTTGGCTTTCGCGTCCGTGCTGTTCACCGAAGTTCCCGCCGAAGACTGGTGGGTCGGCGGTAAGATCGACGACACGCCCATCCGCACCCACGGCCGCCTGCTCGCCCGCGTCAGCATTCCTGAAGGCTACATGAGCCAGCAGCACAAGTCCGAGGTCCACGCGTCAGTGCACGCAGCCATGATGGAAAGCCTGGGCGCCACGCGCGAAGACGGCAGCGGCGCATTGGTCATCATCGAGGAAGTTTCGGAAGGCAACTGGGGCGCGGGCGGACACACCATCAGCCTCGCCGCCATCGCAAACACCGTCGGGCTCGCCAAGGACGGCGAGCGTTTCAAGTGGGTCGAAGCCTACTTCCAGGCCAAGGCCAGACAATATGCAGCGTCGCTTTATCCGCCGGGCACCGGCGGCCTGCTGCCGGCACTGTCCGCCGCGCCCGCGACGCAGGGAGAATGACGATGGCCTTCGAGTTCATTCGTTCCACCAAACAGGAATCGCCCATCCTGATCCCGCAGATCGGCCTGACGCTGCGTGTGCGCGTCCCGCCGGAATTCACCAACGGCGTACTCACCAGCATCGAAGCCGAAAACGCGCCGGGCTTTGGCCCGCCCGTGCACCGGCACCGGGAAACCGAGGTGTTTTACGTGCTGGAAGGCCGATATCTCTTTGAAGTCGACGGCGAACGGTTCACCGCTGATGCGGGCGACGTCGTCAGCGTGCCTGGCGGCGCGGCGCATGCATTCGTCAACATCACCGACCGGCCGGCGCGGCAGTTCGTCCAGATACTGCCGGGCATGGACGCGAAGGCTTTCTTTCTGGGGTTGGGCGAGGTCATGCGCGAGGGAAAACTCGATCACGACGCGTTGAACGCGTTCGGGCAGAAGTGGCATGTGGAGTTTCTTGGACCGCCGCTGCACACGGAGCAAGCGGGCGTTTGAGGACTGACGCCGCTTGGAGCCTTTGGGTCTCGTTCAAGCCAGTGCGGAACCCAGGCCCCATTTTTGCTGTCCCTGTTGTACAGCGCCGGCAGCGGGCCGGCGCCATAACAGGAGTCACTTGAATGACACGATCCCAACATCTCCGCCTGGGCGCGCTGTGCGCCGGCGTCGCACTCGCCGGCAGCGTCATGGCAGCGGATGCCCCCAAGGTGCCCGACTATGGTCCGAACCTGGAGCGGTTTGAGTATCCACACGAGGTCAAACGGTTCACGCTCGACACGCAAGGCCAGAAGCTCTCGATGGCCTACATGGACGTGGCCGCCGCCAAGCCCAACGGCAAGACTGTCGTGCTCATGCACGGCAAGAACTTCTGCGGCGCCACCTGGGACGCCAGCATCGCCGCCCTGAGTCAAGCCGGATACCGCGTCGTCGTGCCCGACCAGATCGGCTTCTGCAAATCCGACAAACCGCAGGCCTACCAGTTTTCGTTTCACCAACTGGCCGCCAACACGCACGCCCTGCTCGATCATTTGAAAGTCGACCGCGCCAGCATCGTGGGCCACTCCATGGGCGGCATGCTCGCCGCTCGGTACGCGCTGATGTACGGCCCGCAAACCGATGCCCTGGTGCTCGTCAACCCCATCGGCCTCGAAGACTGGAAACAGAAAGGCGTACCCTACCGCAGCATCGACGAGTGGTATCAGCGCGAGCTCAAGGCCAACTTCGAGGGCATGAAGAAGTACCAGCTCGGCACCTACTACGCCGGCCAATGGCGCGACGACTACGACAAGTGGGTCCTCATGGCCGCCGGCATGCTGCAAGGCGAAGGCCGCGAACGCGTTGCGTGGAATCAGGCGCTGACCTACGACATGCTCTACACGCAGCCCGTCGTGCACGAGTTTGGTCAGATCGCCGTGCCCACCACGCTGCTCATCGGCGAAAAGGACAATACCGCCCCCGGCAAGGACGCCGCGGCGCCCGAGGTGGCAAAACAGCTCGGCAATTATCCAGAGCTGGGCCCGAAGGCGACCAATGCCATCCCAAATGCAAAGCTTGTCACCTGGCCTGAGCTTGGCCACTCCCCGCAGGTGCAGGATCCGAAGCGTTTCAATGAAGCGTTACTGAGAGCGCTGCCGGTGGCGAAGGGTTAAGGCACGTGTTGCTGACGAACGCCGCCACCCGCGAGACCACATCGCCGCACCCACGGCCCATGGTGACCACGTGACGGCGATCTGTCAGCAACTGCAGCTGCACATTCGTATTGCGCGCCCCCTTCACAATCTTGAACGCGTTGGATACCGGCGCAACGTCATCATGCCGTGCATGAACGACAAGGCAGGGAGCCCGCAGCGTGTCCATGCGGCGCGATACCGAGGCCGCCAGTTTGCGCATCTCGGAAAGCGACCACCAGGGGATACCCGGCAAGCCCGCCACGCGCTCCGGCCGCTGAAGCACCCGATGCCGGCCTATGCCGAGCGACCTCGAGATTAGCAGCCGTAAGGCCACCCTCACCCGTTGCGGAACCGTCCGGCCGTCATGACGGAACACGGGAGACAGCGCCAGAACACCGGCCACGTGGAACGGTCGTTCCTGCGCCAGCGCGAGCGCCAGCACGGCCCCCGTGGAAACGCCGCCGATGACCACGCGATCAACCCGGCACGCCAGCACGTCCGCGCCACGCCGAGCGCTGGACAACCAATCCAGCCAGCCTGCGCCCGCCAGATCCTGCAGCGAGCCGCAGTGTCCCGCCAGCTTGACGGCGAGCACCGTGTAGCCGTGACGATTCAGGCCGCGCGCCAGCTCGTGCAGCTCGCTTGGCATGCCACCCAGGCGGTGAATCAGGAGGATACCCGTACGGCCGGGCTCGCCATTACCAACAAGAAAATGCTCGCCAGCCGCCACCTTGCACACCGCGTCGATCGTGTTCATGCCGGCGCCTCCCCGCGCTGGCGGCCTTCAGGCGGCAAGCTGACGCCCATGGCCCGGCGATACGCCTCGAGCGTGCGTAGCATCTTTTCTCCCAGACGCAGATGCGTATCCGCAAACGCCCGCGCGTTGGCGACGATGGTCTGGGTATGCCATGGCCGGCATCGGATTTGCATGATGCAGTCGGCATAGCCGGCAATGTCACCAGGCGCGGCAAGCCATCCCGTCCGGCCGGGCACGACGATCTCCGGCAAGCCGCCCACATTGCTGGCAACGACAGGCCGGGCCACTGCGAACGACTCGGGCACGATACGCGACCACGCTTCCGTCGCCGATGGCACCAGCACCACGTCTGCCGCACGGATCATGTCGCGTACATCGCTGCGGTGACCCGTAAACACCACATATTCCGCAATACCCAGATCCACTGCCAGGCGGTACAGCGCATAGGCGTAGGGTTGGGTGCGTGCGGTCGCCGTGCCCACGACTAGGGCCACCGCCGGCACCCCTCTGATGCGCAGGCGTTGCACCACGTGAAGCAGATCAGCCTGGCCTTTTTCTGGCCGCAGCATCCCGACGGTGGCGACGACGAAAGCGGCTCTGGGCGCAGGAACCCCCAGGGCGCGACGGATGTGCAGGCTTGCATCGGGTGCGTCATCGGGCCGGAAGAACTCATCCCCGGCCCACTCCCCGACTACGCTGATCCGGTCTTCCGGGGCCAGCCCGGCCGCCAGCAGCTCCTCTTTGCCGACGTCGCTCGTTGAAATGACGTGATCGCAGCCGATCGCCCATTCCAGCCGGCGGCGCAGCGATGAGCGCATGGGTTTGGCGAAATGACGCGTCCGTACGACGGCGCACAGGTCCCGGCAAAGCGCGGCCGTCTTTGCGTCGGCCCGGCTATGGCAATCGATGACCTCGATGCGCAAGGTCCGGATGGCTCGGCGCAGCGCCAGGACGGTCCGGGGCGAATACGCGGGATTGAAATCCATGTCCACGGTCGTCAGCTTGCGCTCGCGCGCGGCCTGGCTGACGGCGCTGTCCGAGGGCGAGGCGATGGCCACTTCGTAGCCACGGTCGTGCAGCCAGCTTGCCTGCTCCAGCGTGCGGAACTCCAGGCCGCCGAGGCTGCGCTCAGCCAGCGTATGCAGAATGCGCATGATGCTCCAGTACATCGAGACAGGCCGTCAGCACCTCGCCGGGCGTGATCGAATTGATGCCGTTTTGCGGGTGTCGCGGAACCACGAAAGCCGACCCGCGCCGGCGCCAGAACCACTCGGGATTCGCCTCGTTGAAAATTCCGACATAGGGCACGCAGGCGCCTTGCGCGATATGCGACGGGCCGCAGTCATTGGCAACCACGAGGCGCGCGCGCAGCATGACGGCGCTCAATTCCGAAATCGGCCGGCAATAAGCAATGGAAAAGTCGGGCCGCTGCATCGCCTGCAAGGCATCGCGCTCCACCGTTTCCTGCTGCCCCAGCACAAACAGAAAGCGGGTGCCGGCGCCCATCAGCGGCTTCAGCCTGTCGGCCAGCCTCACGTAGTTGGAAAGGTTCCACCGCTTGAAAGCGCCCGCGCCGCCCCCGGGAATCATCACCACATCGGCGCCCTGCGCCGTGCGCAGGTGCGGCCGCGCGACGGCATGGAAACACGCCCGAGCCGCGACTTCGAGGTCGAACGGCCGATACGCGGCCAACACACGCAGATTGGCCTGGCCGATGTACTCGGAAACGTCCTTGCGGTGGCAATGCGTCCAGGCCAGGTCGCTGATCCGGGCGTTGCGAAACCCCAGCCGGATCGACGGAGGGCGCAGCAGATTGACCACGCCGAAGCGTTCGCTGCTGTGATGCAGGCTCACTGACATGCGCGTCTCTTTCCGCAGGCTGCGCAGGTAATCGAAGAACGTAGCCGCGCGCACGAACTCATCGACCCAGGGCAACGCCCGGTAGAAGGCGCCCACATCGTCACGCGCAACCACCCTGACCCGGCGCGACGGCCACCATGTCTTGAGCTGATACAGCGTCGGCATCGCGACGATCTGGTCGCCAAGCTGCGGCTGGCTTCTGACATACACAACGATTTCCGACACCTGCGGCCTCCATGCTTATCGCGCGGCCGGTCGGCCGCTTGCGGGCAATGTATCGGCAGGCGGCCGGCAGAATTCCGGCGTCCTTTGAACAATTGTGAAGAAGCTTGCACTGACCTTCGAACAACTACACAGGTTGTCCGCGGCGCATTGCGATAGCCGCCCAGTGGCTACATGCCATGCCTGGCCTGGCGCATCAGGCGCATTGTCAGCGTCGCAACCGTGCCGACCAGCGCCTCGCCCGAATCCGCATTGCTCATGACCATGACGGCAAGTCTGTCCTGCAGGGAAAATACCCACCGCGAATGAAACGCTTCCGTCGCGCCGCTATGTTCACGCAGCGATGCCGAGCTCACCAACTCGTCGCCACAGGGCGCCGCCAGCCAAGACAAGGCAAGGCGGCAATCCAGATCCATGCCCCTGCCCGCCACGGTTTCCAGATCCTGTAACGTCTGCGCAGATCGTTGCGACAGCACCCGCTTTACGCCGGACCCGGTACCGCCGCGGCCCTGCCCGAGCAGCATGCTCGAAAAGCGCGCCATCTCGGAAGCGCTCATCCACAAACCATCTGCCGCCTCGTTCGGTTGCGGTGCTTCCGTCCATGGCCGGCCGCGCCGGTAGCCGGCCGCCTGCTGTCCCACCATGCGCTGGTGTGGCTGAAACCCCGCGCGGGGCATGTTCAAGGGCCGAAGAATCGTGCGGCGCACATAGGCGTCGAAGGGTTCCCGCGCCGCATGCGCCACCATGTCGCCCAGCAAGGAATACGCCATGTCGGCACGGGCTCGGCCCATCGTGTCTTCCAACGTCGCTGGATGCACGCCCAGAAGCGTGCGGGCGGTGAACGGCGCAGCATCCATCCACTGCGCGGCGCTACGGCGCGGTTCAACGCGCCAGTTTTCCGACGCGTCGCCGGCCGGCCGGTCCAGCGACAGCAACCCGTCGTCTGCGGCGCGAAGCACGGCCGCCGCCGTGACGACCTTGCTGATGGCGCCCACGCGATACAGCGTGTCGCCGCTCGCCCGTCGATGACGTGCTGCATCCGCGTACCCGAAGCCCGTGCTCCAGACGATGCGCTGATCGTCCACGACGGCGATCGAGAGACCCGGCACCTTGGACAGGCCCATTTCGTAAGGGATGCGCTCGGTCAGGTAGTTGACCACCGCCGCATAGTCCCCTTTCGCGATCGTTGCTGGCTCGGCGGGCGGCAGCCCTTGGCAACCGCCCACGGCAAGGAAAAGCGATCCGACGGCAACCAGACGGGCGAGCGAGGACATGGATGACGGCAACCCTGTGAAAGAGAAATGCCGTAATGCTATCGATGCGCCACCGCGCGATCTTTCGCGCTTTGTTGGGAGTTTGTGAAGATCTTTGCGCGTGCGTTGCATACGCGCCGGGTCATGTCACGCGGTGTGCCACTGGATTACGAAGCGGGCGCCGCCCAGCGGGCTGTCGGACACCAGCGCCTCGCCGTTGTGCCATCGCGCCACACGGCGCACGATGGCCAATCCCAGGCCGGTTCCCCCGGTGCCGCGCGCGCGGCTTTCATCGAGCCGGATGAAGGGGTCGAACACACGCTCGCGATCGGCGGGCGGCACGCCGGGTCCATCATCATCCACCGTCAGCACGTAACGCCGGGGCTCGGGACTGGCCAGTCCGACGTGAACCTTTCCACCCGCATGCCGAATGGCGTTCTGCAGCAGGTTGAGCAAGGCGCGCGTCATGTAACGCGGATACAGCCGAACTTCGCCCGCATCGCAGTGCGTCACCTCGCAATGCACGCCCGACAGCTCGGCCTCAAACGACGCATGCTGCACAACGGAATCGAGCCAGCCGCGGGCATCCTGGGGCTGTAGCGGCATATCGTCGCTCTTGTGCTCCAGGCGGGCGTACATCAGTAACTCCGACGCCATGCTGTCCAGCTCGGCGACATCGTTCTTCATTTCCTCGACAAGACGCCGGCGCGCGACGGGATCGTTCTCTTGATCGATCATGTCCAGTTCGAACGACAACCGAGCGATGGGCGTGCGCAGTTCGTGCGATACCGCGTTGGTCAGCTCGCGCTGATTGCTGACCAGCGCACTGATGCGATCGGCCATCTGGTTGAACGTGTCGCCCAGCCCTCGGATGCTGGAAAACCGCGACAGCTCGGCGCGCACACGCAAGTCGCCCTGGCCCATCCGCTGCGCGGCGGTCTTCAGCGCTTCCAGATCCCGCCAGACCGGCAGCGCCCACACCAGCATGAACGCGCACAACAGCACGCCCAATGCGGCGTAGATCGCAACGATCACCCACGTGCCGACCAGCGGCTCGGGCGGCAGCTTGACCATCAGCCACTGCGCGCCCGGGCCGGGTATGGCGGCCACGAAGCTCATCTGCTCGTCGCGCAGGAAGAATCCGCCGGCGTCGATGGTGCGGCGTTCCGCGTCGGTCAGCGCAAATTCCGCCGCGTTGTAGTCGGCCGGATTCAGGACTTTCAGCGCCAGGCCGTAATGGGGCGCCAGCGTGTTGCGCACGTAGTCGGGGCGGGCCTCGGGCGGCACGTGAGCCAGTTCCTGCTTCAGGCTGTGCAACTGGCCACGTACGGCTTCACGCGTGTAATTGGTCGTCTCGGACTCAAAAAGATAGTTTGCGGCCCGGTCGACCACTTCGTTCGACAGCACGAACCCGATGGCCAGCACCACAAAGATGCGCAGAACGAATTTAAGCATCGCGCAGCTCGTGGACCTTGGGTGAGAACAGGTAGCCCTTGCCCCAAATGGTCTTGATGCGGGCGGGGTCCCGCGGATCGTCGTCCAGCTTGCGGCGCAATTTGCTGATGCATACATCAACGGTGCGATCGAGCCCATTGAACTCGATGCCGCGCACCGCGTTGAGCAGATCATCGCGTGTCAGCACCTGGCCTGCCTGGCTAGCCAAGGCCCACAGCATTTCAAATTCCAGCGTCGTCAGGTCGACTTCGGCGCCGGCCAGCACGACCGCCCGGGTCTGGCGGTCAATCGACAGCGGACCGAAAACCAGGTGTTCCGGCTGCATTTCAGCCTGGTTGTGACGACGCATCAAGGCGCGGATTCGCGCCAGCAGAACACGCGGCTCCACGGGCTTGATGACGTAATCGTCCGCACCGGATTCCAGGCCCAGGATTTGATCCACGTCGTCTTCGCGGGCGGTCAGCATCAGGATCGGCGCGGACGAGAAAGCGCGCAAATCCCGGCAAACCTGCAGGCCGTCTCGACCCGGCAGCATCAGGTCAAGGATGGTGATCGCCGGCTCGTGACGGCGAAATGCATCCACCGCGTGATCACCACGATAGGCCTGAACAACGTTGAAACCGTGCTGTTCCAGAAACTGCGCGATCAAACGCGCCAGCTTCGCATCGTCTTCGACTAACAAGGCCTTGGTCATGGTGTGCAGACAGAGTTTCATGCACCGGCGCAGTGCATTTTCGCGGGAAGCATACACCGAAAGAAATCCGGTTCGTGCGGGTCTGGTCGATGGCGATTATCCGGAGGAGCATGTGTTGAATACACCGCAGACCTCAACTGGGGCCGACCATCGCGGCCATACAATCTGTCGGAATTGTTACCAAACTCCCGCTTACCTCTCTGTTACATTGGCGCCTCAAAAATCATTACAAGCGAGGCCAGCCTCACCGCCCGGCAGCCGCCGTGCATGACGCGAGCGCGCACAAAATCAATAAACAATGTGCCGCGTTCAAGCGCTTCAGTCTCAATGTCGAACTCCGGGGTAACAACCAAAATGAGAAAAATTGCACTGCTTGTGGTTTTGCCTGCGCTGTTGGCGGGTTGCACTTCCGCGCAGATGAGCATGATTACCGGCAAGCGGAATAAAACCTATAACGACGTCAATGCGGCCTGGGTCGGCAGCACGGAAGAGCAGCTGGTTTCCAAGTGGGGACCGCCGAAGAAAAGCTACACGCTTGAAAGCGGTGCACGAATCATCTCGTACGAAGACATCTGGGGTCCGATGTCCGCCTATCACGTATGCGTCGAGAAATTCATGATCGAAAAGGGCGTCGTGACGAAGTGGGGGCTGTCGGATTGCCCGGCGCGCATGTCGGGCACGATGCCGGCGGAAACGCCGATTCCGCAACCGACGATGTAAAGCCAGCGTCGCAACGTCAATACCGCCGCCTCGGCAAGTGCCCGGCAAACTGCAAACCGGGGGTTCGTCGAGCGGCATTCACGACAAGCCGACATCCATGACTTATTCGTTGAGCGACATCGGCCGCGCGCCGCCCGGCGGCAGGCCGAACAAGCGCCTGATCGCATTCAGAAACGCGCCATAAGGCCGGCCCAATACCAGCATCATCACGGCTGCGCCCAATACGCCTCGCACCAGACCGTCGCCCGATGCGCCGCTGATCGCGATGATCGCGGCGTAAATGGGCACCTGAAAACTCATCAGCGCCACGCTATCCCAAATCAGCCGGGACACGCGCGTGTCCTTCGCGCGCCGCATTATCCAATCACGCCATAGGCCATAAGGCCGGCCCACCGGAATCATCAACGCGCCTCCGATCAGCCGCGCGTGGAATACCTGTTCCCAAGTCATTCCCGCGATCCAGCGCTCATTGATGATGCCTGTGGTCGTAAAGAACAGGATCAGCGCAACGGTATCGGCAATATAGGAGCGCGTGGATAGCGGCAATCTGGCCTTGTCCGTCACGTGCTGTTCCCACGGCATCTGTTCTGCTTGCCGGCACCCGAATCTGTATATGGCGGCACGTTCCCGGGCCCGCTAGACTGCGACGACCTTCGATTCCGAAAGACGCCCTCCCCGCGGTAACCAACATGCTGAAAATATTGGGAAAAGCCTCGTCCATCAACGTGCGCAAAGTGTTGTGGACGTGCGCTGAACTGAACCTGCCGTTCGATCGCGAGGATTGGGGCAGCGGTTTCCGGCCCACGTCGGAACCGGAGTTCGTGGCGCGCAATCCAAACGCGATGGTGCCGGTCATTCAGGATGGCGACTTCGTGCTGTGGGAGTCCAACACCATCATTCGCTATCTGGCGGGTCAGTATCAGGGGCGCCACCTTTATCCGGCCGAGCCGAAGCTCCGGGCACGGGTGGATCAGTGGATGGATTGGCAGGCGACGGACCTGAACCGGTCCTGGAGCTACGCCTTCATGGCGTTGGCGCGGCAGTCGCCGGCGCATCGGGACGAGGGCGCCATCGAGGCATCGTGCCGCGATTGGGCGCGGTTCATGGGAATCCTGGACCAGCGGCTGGCCGCCACCGGCGCTTATGTGGCCGGCGACGCGTTCACGCTGGCCGACATTCCGGTGGGGCTGTCCGTGAACCGCTGGTTCGAGACGCCGTTCGACAAGCCGGCGCTGCCCGCCGTCGCCGCGTACTACGACAAGTTGGCGCAGCGCGACGGCTACCGGCAGTATGGGCACAACGGCACGGCTTGAAGAAAGCGCCCGCGGGCGCACTCCCCCTACTTCACCACGCCGCAAACGATGCGTCCGCCTCCGCCGCCCAGCGGCTCGGGCTTGTCGCTGTAGTTGTCGCCGCCGGCGTGGATCATCAGCGCCCGGCCCTTCACATCAGCCAGCTTCAGGTGCGGGGCGAGCACGGTTTTCGTCGCACTGCCGTCGGCCGCGACTGTCAGGAACGGCAGGTCGCCCTGATGTCCATCGGTGGCCATCGGTCCCTTGTGCGCCTTGGTGGCCTTGGGATCCAGATGCCCGCCCGCGCCGCCACCCGGCGCGGTCTTGCCGCTTACCGGGCCGGGCTCGCACGAGCCTTTCTCGTGGACATGAAAGCCGCGCTCACCGGGGGGCAGGCCTTTGAGGTGGGGCGTGAATTGCAGCCCTTCCTTGGTGTCTTTCAGGGTGATGGTGCCGGCGCTCTTGCCGACGCCATCTGGCGTCAGGAACGACATCGAGACGTCTTCGGCCAGCGCCGCGCTGGACGCGCCCGCCAATGCCAGCGCCGTGACAAGCATCGAGAATTTCTTCATGAATTGCCTCCTGAAAAGATGCCCGCAAGCTGCGGGCGGCCATCGGTACAAGGCGCGCCTCGCGCAGCCGGCGGCGCAGATGAAGATAGCACCGGGGCCGGGCGGTCCGCCAGAAAACTTCGTTCCTGATACAAGCTTGTGACACGGTGTGGGCAGCGGCCCAATAACATGCCTAGCCGTTCACCATCAGGACCACCGCATGCAGCAGCACGCCGATCAGGCCGCCAACCAGCGTGCCGTTGAAGCGGATGTATTGCAGATCTCGACCCACGCTCAGTTCCAGTTCGTCGACCAGATGACGCTCGTCCCAGTTCTTGACGGTGCGCGAGATGTGCTCGGTGACGCCAACACGCAGCCGTCCTGTCAGGCGCCGCGCGCCGCCCAGGATGTGGTTGTTGATGGCTTCGCGCAGGCCGGGGTCCTCACCCAGTTTGCGGGCCAGCGCGAGCAGCGCGCTTTCCAGATGCGCGGCCAGCGCGGAGTGTTCATCCGCCAGGTCGCGCCGCAGCGCCGCATGGATGTCGTCCCACAGGCCCTGAACGTATTCCTGGACCTTGGGATGGTCGATGGCGCGCTGCTTCAGGGCTTCGACCTGGCTGGCCAGCGCGGGATCGGTCTTCAGGCGTTCGATGTAGTTCATCACCCATGCCTCGTAGTCGCGGCGCACGGGGTGGTCGGGCTCGGACAGGACGTCGCGCAACTCTTCGACTAGGGCGCGCGCCAGGCGGTCGGCCAGATTGTCAGCGATGTTGTCGACCGACTTGACCACGTCGACCGCGGCGATGATGCGCGGCCATTCCTTACGGGCGAACTTCACGAGCAGGGTCGAGGCGCGTTCCTTGACGTCTTCCTCGGCCAGGTAGCCGCCCAGGCGTTCCATCGCCGCGTCCAGCAATTCCTGGTGCCGCCCGTCGCGGGTCAGGAGGCCCAGCACCTCGCCGGCGGTGGCGGCCGCATCCCAGCGGCGCAGATTGCTGACGACGAACTCCTGGATGACGCCGCGCACGGCCCGATCGTCCAGCAGGTCAAGCGTCTGCAGTGCGACACGGCGCGCCCCATCGCTCAGGGCGTGCGCCTGCGCGGGCCGGGCCAGCCAGCGGCTGAGCCGCGCGGCCGGGTCGAAGACGCGCAGCTTTTCGATCAGGGTGTCGGGATCCAGAAAATGATCGCGCACGAAGATCGCCAGGCTGTCGCCGATGCGGTCCTTGTTGCTGGGAATGATGGCGGTGTGGGGGATGGGCAGGCCCATCGGGCGCCGGAACAGCGCCACGACCGCGAACCAGTCGGCCAGCGCGCCAACGGTGGCCGCCTCGCAGAACGCCCGCACCCACGCCCACGCGCCCTGCCCGCCCATGACGTGACTGGTGATGAAGCCGCTGACCATGGCGACCAGCAGCGCCAGCGCCCCGATCTTCATGCGGCGCAGTTGCGTGCGCCGTGCATCGGCATCCGGCCCGGCGCGCGCGCCGGCGATTCGTTGGGAATGGGAGGTATCGGTCATGAAGGATCCGTGGTGCAAGCCCCGAGCATACCAATCGAAAGCGGCCCGGCCATTGTGGCCGGACACCGCCACCCGCCCTACTCGCTCAAGAACTCCGACACTGCCTCCAGCCCTTCGATGTGATCGGCCACCACTTTTACGATGAAGGCAATGGGCACGGACAGCAGCGTTCCCCAGATGCCCCACAGCCACGTGAAGAGCAGCAGCAGGATGAACACAGCCACGGCATTCATCCGCGCGATGCGCCCGGACATCCAGGTGGTGATGACCACCCCCATCAGCAGCGCGATCCCAACCGAACTCATGGAGATCGCCAGCGCCGGGCCGAGCTCCCCAAATTGGACCAGCCCCGCGATGCCGGTGCCCACCGCCGTCATCAGCGGACCGAAATACGGAATGATGTGCAGCGCGCCCGCCACCACCGCCCAGGTCGCGGCGTTTTCCAGCCCGAGCAAGCGGAAGGCGAGCCAGGACAACAGCCCCAGCGCCACATTGGTGACCAGCATCATCGCCATGTACATGTGGATCGAGTTGTTGATCTGGTCCAGCATGTGCACGCTGATTTTCTTCTGCGACAGCGTCTTGCCGGCCATCTTCACGAACTTGCGCTTGAACGCGTTGCCCGACAGCAGCAGGAAGAAGACCAGGAACACGCACATGGTGGCCTGTCCGACGAAGGTGGCCAGGCCCTTGGAACCCCACAGCAGAATGTCGCTCAGGCCGCCGTCCGACTTGGCAACGACGACGCGCCCGCCGGGCTTCGGCGCGCCGGACTCCTGCAGGATGCTTGCTGCGTTGCGCAATTTTTCCATCAGGGAGCCGTCGCCGCTCAGGAGCCCGCCCAGCGTGCGGGACAGCTTGCTCGATATCTCGGGGAGCGCGTTGATCATGTCGGCGACCTGATCCTGCGTCACGTAGATCACGCCCACGATCCCGACGGCGATGGCCGACATCACGAGGACGGTACCAAGGGAGCGAGGTACTCGATATCGCTCCAGCAGGGTCACGACAGGATCCAAGGTGTAGGCGACCACGATCGCCATGACCACCGGAACGATGAATTCCTGCGCTGCCTTCAATCCGAACAAGACGGCCAGGACGGTCAGCGTCACCAGACAGAAGCCGCTGACGCGCACGAGCGGCGTGGGCGCCGGCGGCTTGATGAGGCCAGCGTCCTGCGCCGTTACTTTCTCTTCGGCAGGTTCGGTCTTTTCCCCCGCCAGATCGGTCCCTTTATCGGCGGCCTGGGCCGCTACGGGTTCTGGGCCTTCCCGCTGCGGCGAAGTGACCACGGGCGTTGCGCTCTCCATCTTTCCCCTCACATCCAATTTGCGAAGGCCGTCCGCAAGTTGCGTGCCCGGCGGGTTCAGCCGCTGTTGATTGCCAGCAGGCCCGGCTCGCCATCGTGCCGCCGCTGCGCCCGCTCCAGGATGAATTCAATGATCATCGCAAGCGCCCGCGGATGGTGGCGATTGGGCATGTACAGCATATACATGCCGCGCCCAAAAATGCTTAAGCGCCAATCGGTCAGCGCGGGCACGAGTTCGCCGCGCGCGATGTCCTCGTGCACCACGTAGTCCGGCACCACGCCGACACCGAGGCCCGCGCGGATGGCATCGCGCAGGAACGCATAGTTGCGGGAAATGACGGTGGGTTCCAGCACCACATGCTGGCGGGGCTGGCCGCCGTAGTACGCGGACAGGCGCAGCGGCCGGCCGATCACGGCGGCGCTGATCACCGGCGTTCCGGCCAGGTCTTCGGGCCGCTGGGGAAGCCCGTGGCTGTCGGCGTAGTCCCGTGACGCGCAGGCCACGTAGCGGACCTGGCCCAGTTCGCGCGCGACCAGGTGCTGCGGCGGTTCGGACATGATGCGCACGGCAATGTCGACCTCGTCGCGCAGCAGGTCCTCGACGCTGTTCTCAAACAGTACGTCCAGCACGATGTCGGGATACGTCTTCTTGAACTCCAGCAGCCAGGGGGTCATCACGAATTGCCCGTAGCCGCTGGGCACGCTAAGGCGCACCTTGCCCTGCGGCGTCTTGCCCAGCGTTTCGACTGATTCGCGCGCGGAGGCCAGTTCGTCCTGGATACTGCGCCCGTGCTTGTACAGCTTCAGCCCGATCTCAGTGGGTTCCACGCGCCGCGTCGTGCGCCGCACGAGCTGCATGCCGACCGAACGCTCGAGTTGGCTCAGGTGATAGCTGACGTTGGCTCGCGTCATTTTCAGACGGCGCGCGGCCTCGCTGAGGTTGCCTGCGTCCAGGATTTCGACAAGCAAGATGAGGGATTTGGTGTCCATGGCGGCGCTCCTTGCCGAGCATTGTCAAATTTTCTTGTCCGGAGTGTCAATTATCGATGCCATTGTCAAGACATCTTTGCTGCGAAAGAATAAAGCCATAAGAGACGGGCCACCCCCGGGCCCGCCAGGCTCCGTTCGCGCAAGGCGTCGGCGCACCGGCATGCCGGCGCGGCGCGCGAGCAGGAAGCATCATTGGAGACACTGTCCATGACAGACAGCGCAAGCACCGGCGCGGCCCAGACGCGCCGCTACGAAGACATACTGGTCGTCGTCATCGACCATCCCCCCGTGAATGCACTGAGCGCCACCGTGCGCCGTGACTTGTCCGATGCCATCGCGCAGGCGCAGACGGACACGCGGGTCCGCGCGATTCTGCTGTTGGGCGCGGGCAAGAACTTCATCGCGGGCGCGGATATCCGAGAGTTCGGCAAGCCGCCGCAGCCGCCCCTGCTGCCCGACCTTTGCAATCAGATCGAAGCCAGCGCCAAGCCTGTCGTCGCGGCGCTGCACGGCGCAACGCTGGGCGGCGGTTTGGAAATTGCCCTGGCGGCGCACTATCGCGTGGCGCTGGCCAGCGCCAAGCTGGGCCTGCCGGAAGTGAACCTGGGCCTCTTGCCCGGCGCGGGGGGCACGCAGCGCGCGCCCCGCCTGATGGGCGCTCAGGCCGCGCTGGACCTGATGCTGACCGGCAAGCACTTGCCCGCCGACGCCGCCTTGGCCTCGGGGCTGGTCGACGTGCTTTCCTCTGAGGAGGATCCGCTGGACGCGGGCCTTGCCTACACGCGCGAACTGCTGGCGCTGAATGCCGGCCCGCGCCGCACGCGTGACGCGGCCGAGGCCCTGGCAGACCGGCCGGCGCAACTGGCGGTAGTGAATGCCGCCGCCGAACGCGTCGCCGCCACCACCCGTGGCCTCTATTCGCCCGCCAAGATCGTGGACGCGGTGCGCGCGGCCATCGAACAGCCCTTTGACGAAGGTCTGCGCATCGAGCGCGCACTGTTCCTGCAATGTCTGGACAGCCCGCAGCGCGCCGCGCTGGTTCACGCGTTTTTTGCCGAGCGCGAAACCGCAAAGATCCCCGAACTGAAGGAAGCGCGCTCGCGCCGCCTTGATCGCGTGGGCATCATCGGCGGCGGCACAATGGGCGCGGGCATTGCCGTGGCGGTGCTGGATGCGGGACTGCCGGTGGTGATGGTGGAGCAGGACGAGGCCGCGCTGGCGCGGGGCCGCGCGCGTGTCGAACAGGTGTACGACCTGCTGGTAAACAAAGGCCGGATCACCGCCGACGAACGGGCCGCACGCCTGGCGCGCTACACCGGCGCCACCAGCTACGACGCGCTGGGCGAAGCGGATCTCATCATCGAAGCCGTCTTTGAGGACATGGCTGTGAAGCAGGCGGTCTTCGCGCAACTGGACCGCGTCGCCAAGCCCGGCGCCGTGCTGGCCACCAACACCTCTTACCTTGACGTGGACCGGATCGCCGAAGCGACGCGCGGACCGGCCGACGTGCTGGGACTGCACTTCTTCTCGCCGGCCAACATCATGAAGCTCATGGAGGTCGTGGTGGGCCGCCACACCGCGCCGGACACCGTGGCAACCGGCTTCGAGCTGGCGCGCCGGCTGCGCAAGATTCCCGTGCGCGCGGGCGTATGCGACGGCTTCATCGGCAACCGCATCCTGGCCGTGCACCGGCAGGCGGCTGACATGATGATGGAAGACGGCGCCTCGCCTTATGACATCGACGCCGCCGTGCGCGCGTTCGGCTATCCGATGGGCCCCTACCAGATGGCCGATCTGGCCGGCGGCGATATTGGCTGGGCGACGCGCAAGCGCCGCGCCGCCACGCGCGACCCGGCGTTGCGCTATGTGCAGATTCCGGACCGCCTCTGCGAGCGCGGCTGGTTTGGTCAGAAGACCGGCCGCGGCTTTTATCTGTACCCCGACGGCGCGCGCCAGGGCACGCCCGACCCGGAAGTGCTTGCCATCATCGACGAAGAACGCCGCCGTGCCGGCATCACGCCCCGCCCGTTCACGCAGGATGACATCCTGCGCCGCTACCTGGCCGCGATGGTCAACGAAGCGGCAAACGTGCTGCACCAGGGCATCGCGCTGCGCCCGTCCGACATCGACGTCGTGTTCCTGTCCGGCTACGGCTTTCCGCGCCACCGCGGCGGTCCGATGCACTACGCCGACACCGTAGGACTGCCCAGCATTCTTGCCGACATCCGCAACTATGCGCAGGAAGATCCTGCGTTCTGGAAGCCGTCGCCGCTACTCGTGCAACTGGCCGAGTCCGGCCGCACCTTCGGCAGCCTGAACGCCGCCTGATCCGAATACATCCCGAGGAACCCACATGCGTGAAGCCGTCATCGTTTCCACTGCCCGCACCCCCATCACCAAGGCGGGGCGCGGCGAATTCAACCTGATCGCCGGACCCACGCTGGCCGCGCACGCCGTGCGCGCCGCCGTGGATCGCGCCGGTATTGACCCCGCGCTGATCGAAGATGCGTTCATCGGCTGCGGCTATCCGGAAGGCGCCACCGGACGCAACATCGGCCGCCAGGCCGTGATCCGCGCGGAACTGCCGGTCAGCGTGGGCGGCGCGACGATCAACCGCTATTGCGCATCCGGCCTGCAGGCGATCGCGTCGGCCGCGAGCCGCATCGTGATGGACGGCGCACCCGCCGTGATCGCGGGCGGCGTGGAGCTGGTGTCGCAGATCCGCACCCGCGACGACGGCGTCAGCGGCATGGACCCGTGGATCGTCGCCAACAAGCCCGAACTCTATCTGCCCATGATCGAGACCGCCGACATCGTGGCCGCCCGCTACGGCATCAACCGCGAAGCGCAGGACCGCTTTGCCGCGCAAAGCCAGGCGCGCACCGAGGCCGCGCAGGCCGCCGGCCGCTACCGCGAGGAGATCATTCCGGTCACCACCACCATGTCCGTCACGGACCGCGCCACCGGCGCCGTCACCGAACGCGAAGTGACGGTGGACAAGGACACCTGCAACCGTCCCGGCACGACTTACGAGGCGCTGGCCGGCCTTGCGCCCGTACGGGGTGAAGGCCAGTTCGTCACGGCGGGCAATGCCTCGCAACTATCGGACGGCGCGGCCGCCTGCGTGCTGATGGAAGCGGGCGAGGCGCAGCGCGCCGGCATCCGCCCGCTGGGTGCGTTCCGGGGCCTTGCCATCGCCGGCTGCGAGCCGGACGAAATGGGCATTGGCCCCGTCTATGCCGTGCCAAAGCTGCTGGCGCGCCACGGTCTGAAGGTGCAGGACATCGACCTGTGGGAACTGAACGAGGCGTTTGCGTCGCAGGCGCTGTATTGCCAGGAAAAGCTGGGCATCCCCATGGATCGCCTGAACGTGGACGGCGGCTCCATTGCGCTGGGCCACCCGTTCGGCGTCACCGGCGCGCGGCTGGCTGGCCACGTCCTGATTGAAGGCCGCCGCCGCGGCGCCCGCTACGCCGTCGTCACGATGTGCATCGGTGGCGGCATGGGCGCGGCCGGCCTGTTTGAAATCTACTGAGAGACCCGCATGGATCTGGAATTCACCCCTGAAGAAGTCGCCTTCCGCGACGAGGTTCGCGCCTTTCTGGACGCCAAGCTGCCCCGGCGTCTGGCGGACAAGGTTGGCGAAGGCAAGCTGCTGACGCGCGACGACATGGCCGAATGGCACGCGATCCTGAACGCGCAAGGCTGGCTGGCCACGCACTGGCCCGAGGAATACGGCGGCACCGGCTGGACGGCCGCCCAGAAATACCTTTTTGACAACGAATGCGCGCTGGCCAACGCGCCGCGCATCGTGCCGTTCGGTCTAAGCATGTTGGGACCCGTGCTGATCAAGTACGGCTCCGAGGCGCAGCGCCGCTACTGGTTGCCGCGCATTCTGGACGGCTCGGACTGGTGGTGCCAGGGCTACTCCGAACCCGGCGCGGGCTCGGACCTGGCATCGCTCAAGACCACGGCCGTGCGCGACGGCGACAGCTACGTCGTGAACGGTCAGAAGACGTGGACCACGCTCGGCCAGTACGCCAACATGATCTTCTGCCTGGTGCGGACCTCTCAGGAAGGCCGGCGCCAGGAGGGCATCAGCTTTCTCTTGATCGACATGAACAGCCCGGGCATCGAAGTGCGCCCCATCATCACGCTGGACGGCGAGCACGAAGTCAACGAGGTGTTCTTCTCGGACGTGCGCGTGCCCGTCGAGAACCTGGTGGGCGAAGAAAACCGCGGCTGGACGTGCGCCAAGTATCTGCTGACCTATGAGCGCACCAACATCGCGGGCGTGGGTCAGTCCACGGCCGCGCTGGAACGTCTGAAGGCGGTCGCCGCGCGCCAGAAGCGGCATGGCCGCCCGCTGACCGAGGACCCCGATTTCGCCGCGCGGCTGGCGCGCGTCGAGATCGAACTGGCCAACATGCGCACGACCAACCTGCGCGTGGTGGCGGCCGTGGCCGGCGGCGGCGCGCCTGGCGCGGAGAGTTCGATGCTGAAGATCCGCGGCACGCAGATCCGCCAGGAGATCAGCGCCTTGAACCGCCGCGCCATGGGCCCGTATGCGCGGCCCTTTGTGCCCGAGGCGCTGCACGACGGCTACGACGCGCCGCCCATCGGCCCGGACGGCGCCAACAGCGCCGCCGCGCAGTACTTCAACAACCGCAAGCTGTCGATCTTCGGCGGCTCCAATGAAATCCAGAAGAACATCATCTCGAAGATGATCCTGGGACTGTAAGGGCTGGCCATGAATTTCGAACACACCGAAGACCGGCGCATGCTCTCGGACATGCTGCGCCGCTTTGTCGCCGAGCAGTATGACTTTGCCACCCGCATGCGGCACGCCGAATCGCCGCAGGGCTACAGCGCCGAGTTCTGGCAACGCTACGCGGAGCTGGGCGCCATCGGCGCGCTGTTTACCGAGGCGGATGGCGGGCTGGGCGGCGCGGGCTTCGACATTTCTGTCGTCTTTGAAGCGCTGGGCCGCGGTCTGGTCGTCGAACCCTTCCTGGACGCGGTGATGGTGGGCAGCGCCATCGCCGCAGCGGGCACGCCCGAACAACGCGAGGCATTGGAAGGCCTGATCGCCGGCAGCCTGACCGCTGCACTGGCCCACGCCGAGCCGCAATCCGGCTACGACCTCAACCAGGTGCAGGCGCGCGCGCAGCGCAGCGCCGACGGATGGGTGCTTAACGGAGCCAAGGCCGTCGTTTACGCGGGCGAACACGCCGATATCTTCCTGGTGTCGGCGCGCACGTCGGGCGCCGACGATGACGAGGCCGGCATCAGCCTCTTTCTAATGACCAAGGCGACGCCCGGCCTGAGTCTGCGGGGCTATGGCCTGATCGACGGCGGACGCGCTGCGGAGCTGGTGCTGGACAACGTGCAGCTCGGACCCGGCGCATTGCTGGGCGACGCGGACGCCGGCCACGCGCTGCTGGAACGCGCCGTGGGCCGCGGCATCCTGGCCCTGTGCGCGGAGGCCGTGGGCGCCATGGACTGCGCGCGCGACGCCACGCTGGAATACCTGCGCACGCGCCGCCAGTTCGGCGCGCCGCTCGGCAGCTTCCAGGCCTTGCAGCATCGCATGGCCGACGTGCTGCTGGAGATCGAGCAGGCGCGCTCGGCCGTCATCAACGCGGCCGCCGCCGTCGACCTGCCCGACCGCGTCACGCGCGAGCGCGCGCTGTCGGCCGCCAAGGTCACCATCGGGCGCATCGGCACGCTGGTGGCCGAGGAGTGCATCCAGCTGCATGGCGGCATTGGCATGACCTGGGAGCTGCCGCTGGCGCACTACGCCAAGCGCCTGGTCATGATCGACCATCAGCTGGGCGACGAAGACCACCACCTGCGCCGCTACATTGCGCTGGGACAGGCATGAGCGCGGACGCACGGCCATGATCGAATCCCGTTCCGCCACCCTCTCCCGCCCCTTCTCGGCGCCCTTCCCCGTGCGCTCCGCGCAGGACGTCCAGCGGCTGCAGGCACGGCCGCTGGAAGAAACGCTGACGGTGCAGAGCACCTACGAGATCTTCTGCAATTCCGCGGCCGCGTTCGGCGACCGGCGCGCGCTGACCTTCCTGCGCAGCGCGGATCCTGCCGACGCAGCCATCAGCTGGACCTACCGCGACCTGCTGGCCGGCATCCACCAGACCGCCAACCTGCTGCACGGTCTGGGCATCCGCGAAGGGGACGCCGTGGGCGTGCTGCTGCCCGGCTGCCTGGAATACCACCTGGCCCTGTGGGGCGGCGAGGCAGCGGGCATCGTGCAGCCGCTCAATCCGCTGCTGACCGAAGACAAGCTGGCGTCGCTGATGACGACGGCCGGCGCCAAGGCGCTGATCGCGTATGGGTCCGACGTGGAGTGCGGCTCGTGGTCCAAGGCACTGCGCCTGATGGACCGTGTGCCAACGCTGAAAACGCTGCTTCGCGTGGCGCCGTGGCAGGAAGCCGCAGCGGATCGCCCCACGCTGCCGGACTTCGCGCTGGACTTCAACGCCGCCCGAGCGGCCCAGCCGCCGGACCGGCTGGTCAGCGAACGCGTCATCCGCGCAAGCGATATGGCGGCGTATTTCCACACGGGGGGCACCACGGGCGCGCCCAAGCTGGCCATCCATACCCACGCCAACCAGGTGTTTACCGCGTGGGCCGCCGTGCAACTGCAAAATGCGGGTCCGGGCGACGTGGTCATCAACGGCTATCCGCTCTTTCACGTGGCGGGCGTGCTGCCGGCATCGCTGGCGGCGCTGTCCGCGGGCGTGGAAACCGTCATCCCGACCACCCTGCTCCTACGCAACCGCGACGTGCTGCGCAATTACTGGCGCCTTGTCGAAAAGCACCGCGCCACGTCGCTGCAGGGCGTGCCGACGATATTGGCCGCGCTGGCCGAGGTGCCGCTGGCCGGCGCCGACATTTCGTCGCTCCGTTACTGCCGCACGGGCGCCGCCCCCCTGCCCGCCGAGCTGGCCGCGCGCTTCAAGCGCCTGTTCGGCCTTCACGTCAGCGAAAGCCTGGGCATGACCGAGATGGCGGGCATCACGTCGATCTCGCCCCCCGGCTGCGAATTCCCGGTCAACTGCGTGGGGTTTCCGCTGCCGTATGTGCAGATCCGCATCGTCAGCCTGGACATGCCCGCCGGCCAGCCCGCGCGCGATCTGCCTCCTGGCACGCCGGGCATGGTGCTGATCAAGGCGCCCAACGTCATCCCCGGCTTTCTGGATCCCGAAGACACCGCGCGCGCCTTCACGGAAGACGGCTGGCTCATCAGCGGCGACGTGGGCCTCATGGATGCCGAAGGCCGCCTGCATCTGCAGGGCCGCGCCAAGGACCTGATCATCCGCGGCGGCCACAACATCGACCCCAAGACCATTGAGGACGCGCTTGCCAGGCACCCGGCCGTGCAGCTTTGCGCGGCGGTCGGCGCCCCCGACGCCTACGCTGGCGAGTTGCCCATTGCCTTCGTCACCCTGGCCGAAGGCAGCGAGGCAACCGAAGCCGAATTGGTGGCCTACGCCGCTGCGCACGTGGACGAGGGCCCGGCGCGGCCCAAGCGGGTCGTCGTGCTGGACACCATGCCGATGACCAACGTGGGCAAGATCTACAAACCCGATTTGCGCCGCCTGGCGACCGCCGTGGCGGTCGAGGCCGTGGTGGCGCGCACCCTGCAAGCGGCTGGCCGCGCGCAAGACGATCCCGTCTTCCGCGTGCTGGCCGATGCGCAACCGGATGTCGCCGTAGAAGCCGGCGCCGGTGCGCCCGCGCCGCTGAAAGCCCAGCTGCGCGAAGCGCTGTCCCGGCTGCCCGTCAAAGTCGACTTGCGCGACTGACTGGCTGCCCATAACAACCATCAGGCAACACCCACCAGGAGACAAACAACATGACCCGACTGCCTCTGCGACGCGCTGTCCTCGCCGCCCTGACGCTCACCCTGGCAAGCGCCGCCTTGCCCTTTTCCGCCAGTGCCCAGACTGACTTTCCCACCAAACCCATCACCCTGATCGTGCCCTTCCCGGCCGGCGGCTCCACCGACCGACACCTGCGGATCGTGGCGCAGGACGCCTCCAAACACCTGGGCCAGCCCGTCATCGTGGAAAACCGTCCGGGCGCCGGCGGCACGCTAGGCACCGCGACCATGGCCAAGACGGCCAAACCGGACGGCTACACCATCGCCCTGTACACGCTGGCGATGCTGCGCATGCCCTACATGCAGAAAAGCAGCTGGGACCCGATCAACGATTTCACCTTCATCCTGGGCCTGTCGGGCTACACCTTCGGCTTCACGGTGCGCTCGGATTCGCCGTACAAGACCTTCAACGAATACATCGAGGCGGCGCGCAAGGCGCCAGGCAAGATCGATTACGGCTCGACCGGCATCGGCTCGTCGCCGCACCTGATCATCGAAGAGATCGCCATCAACGCCAACGTCAAGCTCAACCACGTGCCGTTCAAGGGCAACGCCGACATGCAGCAGGCGCTGCTGGGCGGCCACGTCATGGCGCAGAGCGACGCCACCGGCTGGGACCAGTTCGTCGATTCCGGCAAGATGCGGCTGCTGGTCACCTTTGGCGAAAAGCGCACCACGCGCTGGCCCGATGTGCCGACCGCGCAAGAGCTGGGCTACAAGGTCGTCTCCACGTCACCGTACGGCCTGGCGGGACCCAAGGGCATGGACCCGGCGGTCGTGAAGATCCTGCATGACGCGTTCAAGAAGGCGCTGTTCGACCAGGCCAGCATGGACGTCATGAAACAGCTCAATCAGGAACCCGCCTACCGCAGCAGCGAGGACTACAAGGCGTGGGCGCAGGCTACCTTCGTCAAGGAAAAGGCGCTGATTGAAAACCTGGGGCTGATGGCCAAATAGCGGGACAAGCGCCGGGAGAACAAGGGGCGGCAGGCAAGGCGCGGCCGCTCGGGCCCGCACACCGCGTGCAGACAGAATTTGTATGCAAGAAATGTCTCCCGCCCCGGCCGCCTTTTGTTAGACTGGCTGCCCGACGGTTTCCCGCAACCGGCAGACCCTGCCGCGCCTCATGATCCAGGACGTCCAGCCAGACCCCAGCGCCGACGACATCGCCAAGGAAGTGTCCGCCGCCATCATGGCGCACAAGCTTCCGCCCGGCACCCGGCTGCGCGAAGAGGCCCTGGCCCGGGTTTACAAGGTCAGCCGCACCAAGATCCGCGCCGCGCTCCTGATGCTGTCCAAGGACAAGCTCATCAACATCATTCCGGACAAGGGCGCCTTCGTCAGCAAGCCCGATGCGAACGAGGCGCGCGAGGTCTATGCCGTGCGCCGCATCCTGGAAGCGGCGTTGGCCCGTGAATTCGTGGCCTGCGCCAAGACCGCCGACTTCCGCCGCATCGATGCGCATCTGGCCGAGGAACGACAGGCCCTGGAAAGCGGCGACGTGCAGGCGCGTAACCGGTTGCTCAGCCAGTTCCACATCCTGCTTGCCGAAACCGTGGGCAATTCCGTGCTGACAGGCATGCTGCGCGAGCTGTCCGCCCGCAGTGCGGTGATTACCGTGCTGTACCAAAGCTCCCACGACGCCAATTGCTCGTCACGCGAGCACCACGCCTTCATCGAGGCGGCGCGCATCGGCGACGCCGATCGCGCCTGCGCATTGATGGACGAACACCTGGAACACGTGCTGACCGCGCTGGATTTCAGCGGCGACCGGCAGACAGGCAGCGATCTGGTTGCCGCGCTGCTGAGCTGAGGCGCGGCCAGTCTGACGCAGTTTTCAACCCCGCGCCGCTATCCCGCCCGCAGCAGTTGCTCCATGCGCTGCTGCAACCAGCGCTCCGTCTCGTTCAACACGGCCCCTTGCAGCCACAACGTGCGCACGGACAGCATCGGCAACGCCAGTTCCGCGCACGGCACCGGCGTCAGCGTGGTGCTGAAGCTCTCGTATTGCGCGATGTTCAGCGGGAGGATCGCAAAGCCCAGCCCGTCGGCCACCATGCCCGCGATGCTGTAGAAGCTGTCCGTACGCCACACCGTGGGACTGAGCACCATGTCCTCCACACCCTCCATCTGCATGACGAGCTGGCGGTGACGCGCCAGGTCCTCGCGCGCTGCCTGCGGCAGCGCAGCCAGCGGATGGCCCGACGCCACGAAGATCCCTTGCGCCACGTTGCCCAGCGAACGATGCGCAAAGTCGCTGCCGGGGTCGCCCCGGTCGAAGTGGAAGGCGATACTGGCCCGGCCCTGCCGCACGTAATCGGCGACCTCGGTCGCGGTGCCGTTCAATTGGGTCAGCTCAAGCGCCGGGAAGCGCTCGGCCAATTCCAGCGCCAGCGCGCCCAGCACCAGATACGGCAAGGCCTCGTCGAGCGCAATCGACAGGCGCGCCTCCTGGCCACCGGCAAACGCCAGCGCACGCTGCGACAGCCCGCCGGCCTGGCGCAGCAACTCTTTCGCTTCCCGCAGCATTACCTCCCCGGCCGCCGTCAGCACGGCGTTGCGGCGCGACCGGTCAAAGAGCTCCACGCCCAGATCCGCCTCCAGCAGTCCCACCGCCGTGCTGACCGCCGACTGGGCGCGGCCGATGCGGCGCCCCGCCGCCGAGAATGACCCAGCCTCTGCCGCCGCCACGAATTGCCGTAGTTGGTCCAAGGTCCATTGCATGGTGTGCTCCTTTCAACCCATCGATTTTATAGATGCAATCCAACTTTTTATGGCGGATATGTAGATGGATAATGCCAGCCCGTGATCCCGAACGCGTACGCCGCGCCCGGAATCACGGTCTTCAAAAGGAGTAGAACCATGCAGCGGACTCATTCGAACGCTGTTGCCGCGGCCACCCCCGGCCGCTGGCTCGTGCTGGCCATCGTGTCCAGCGCCTTGCTGCTGATCGTCGTCGACATGACGGTCCTTTACACCGCCTTGCCGCGGCTTACCCACGAACTGGGCGTCACGGCGTCCGCCAAGCTGTGGATCGTGAACGTGTACGCGCTGGTCGTGTCCGGCCTGCTGCTGGGCATGGGCACGCTGGGCGACCGGCTGGGCCATAAGCGCCTTTTCATGATGGGGCTGGCCGTGTTCGGCGCGGCGTCGCTGGCCGCCGCCTACTCGCCCGGTGCGGTCGTCCTGATCGCGGCCCGTGCGCTGCTCGGCGTGGGCGCGGCGATGATGATGCCCGCCACGCTGTCCATCCTGCGCCTGGCATTTGCCGACGAGCGTGAGCGCGCCGTGGCCATCGGCGTCTGGGCGTCGGTCGCATCGGGCGGCGCGGCGCTCGGCCCCGTCGTGGGCGGCCTGCTGCTGGAGCATTTCTGGTGGGGCTCGGTGTTTCTCATCAACGTTCCCATCGTGCTGCTGGCCCTGCCGCTGGCCTGGCGCTTCATCCCGGCCAGCCGGCCTGACGCGTCGCGTCCGTGGGATCTGACCGGCTCGCTGCAGGTGATGGCGGGCATGATCCTGTGCGCCTATGCGCTCAAGGAACTGGGCCGCGCGTCGCCGTCCTGGCTGCACGCGATGGTGGCCTGCGCGGCGGGCGCGGCCATGCTCGCCCTCTTTGTGCGCCGCCAGCGGCGTCGGCCCTATCCGCTGATCGACTTCGCCATCTTCCGAAACGCCTCCTTCAGTTCGGCCGTCGCCGCCGCGCTGTTTGCCGCGGCCGCGCTGCTGGGCATGGAACTGGTGTTCAGCCAGCGGCTGCAACTGGTGCTGGGCATGTCGCCGATACAGTCCGCCCTCTTCATCCTGCCGCTGCCGCTGGCCGCCTTTGTCGCCGGGCCGCTAGCGGGCCTTCTGCTCGGACGCGTGGGCAGCCGGCGCATGCTTTTCCTGTCGCTGCTGGTGTCGGGTGCGGGCATGGGCGGCTACCTGCTGACCTACGATGCGGCGGTCATCCCGCAGATGATCAGCCTGTGCGTGCTGGGCCTGGGTATCGGCGCAACCATGACCGCCGCCTCCAGCACCATCATGCAAAGCGCCACGCCGGAGCGCGCCGGCATGGCGGCGTCGATCGAGGAAGTTTCGTATGAACTGGGCGGCGCGCTGGGCGTGACGCTGATGGGCTCGATTCTGTCGGGCGTGTACGCGCAGTCGCTATCCGTGCCAGCGGGCGTGGCGGCCACCGGCGCGGCGCGTGACAGCCTGGACGAGGCGCTCGTCGTCGCCGAAAGCCTGCCCGCGGACCTGGCGGCCACGCTGACCGAGATGGCCCGCGGCGCCTTCGAGACGGGCTACGCGGCGGTGATCGCCACCGCCACGATCATGCTGCTGGGCACCGCCGCCTTCGTGCTGCTGAACCGCGCCCGCCGGGCGGTGCAACCCGGCTGACGTCACCCATTGCGGAACGCGTGGTCCATGTCCGCGATCAGGTCTTCCTCGTGCTCCAGGCCGATCGACACCCGGATCAGGCCTTCGGATACGCCCGCGGCATCGCGCTCTTCCGCGGGCACCCCGGAATGCGTGGTCGACGCCGGATGACACACCAGCGTCTCGGTGCCGCCCAGGCTGACGGCCGAACGGAACAGATGCAGCGCATTGATGAATCGGAACGCGCGCTCGCGGCCCCCGTCCAGCACGAAGGCAAACGTCGAACCGGGTCCGGTGCATTGGCGCTTGTACACCTCCTGGTAGGCGCGATCCGCGATCAGTTCCGGGTGGAACACCTGCACCTTTTCGTGCGGATTGCCCGCCAGCCACTCGGCAACCCGGGTGGCCGTGCGCGCCGCCTGCTTCATGCGCAGGACCACCGTTTCCATCGACCGCGTGATCATCCAGCACGAATGCGGATCCAGTTGCGACCCGAACGCGCTGCGGATGGCGCGCACCTTCTTGATGAGTTCCTTGCTGCCGGTGACCGCCCCCGCCACCAGATCGCTGTGTCCGCCGACGTACTTGGTCAGCGAGTACACGGACAGGTCCACCCCGTGCTCCGCCGGCTTCTGGAAGATCGGGCCGAGCAGCGTGTTGTCGCACACCGAGATCGGCCGGTAGCCGTGGCGCGTCTCGAACGCATCCAGCTCGTTCTTCATGGCCTCGAAATCGAACAGCGCGTTGGTCGGATTGGCGGGCGTCTCGACATAAAAGAGCTTGACCGGCCCCTTGGCCGCCGCCGCTTCAAGCGCCGCGCGCATGTTGCGCGGCGAGAGCCCGTCCGCCACGGGATGCGAACCCACGCCCCACTCCGGAAAGATCTTGCCGATCAGCGTTTCGGTGCCGCCATAGAGGGGCACCGATTGCACCAGCTGCTCGCCGGGGCGCAGAAACGCCATCAGCACCGCGCTGATCGCGGACATGCCACTTGAAGTCACGGCGGCGTCCTGAGAGCCGTCAAGCAGCGACAGCCGGTCTTCCACGATCTCCAGGTTTGGATGGTTGAACCGGCTGTACACCAGTCCCGCCGTCTCGCCCTGCGGCAAGGGCTTGCGGCCGGACACCAGATCAAAGAACGCGGCGCCGTCCTCGGCCGTGCGGAACGCGAACGTGGACGTCAGAAACACCGGCGGCTTGACCGCCCCCTCAGACAGATAGGGATCGTAGCCGTAGGACATCATCTGGGTTTCGGCATGCAAGGGGCGGCCGAAGATGTCCTTCTTGTGATAGCTCGAGTAAGTCATGGAGTGCCTCTTTCTGGTATTCCAGCCGACCGGGCGGGCGCGTCACATATCTCCCAGACAATAACGCCGTGGCGCGGGCGAGATATTGCAGGTTGTGACGTGCGCGCGCCGGCAGCAGCGGAATTGCGCAGAGGCGGCGCCCGGCGTCAGTCCACCGTCGCCCCGGACAGCTTGACCAGCTTGGCCCACTTGTCGATTTCCTGGTCCAGGAAAGCCTTGAACTGCGCCGGCGATTGGCTCGTGGGTGCGGAACCCTGATCCAGCAGCACCTTGCGGAACGCTGGGTCTTGCGTCACCGACTTCAAGGCCTGAGCGAGCTTATCCACGACGGCGGGCGGCGTGCCGGCAGGCACGAACACACCGTTCCACAGCGAAACATCGAACCCGGGCAGCGATTCGCCCACGGCCGGCACATCGGGCAGACGCGGCGAACGCTCCGGGGTGGTCACGCCCAATGCGCGCAGCTTGCCGCTTTCCAGGTAAGACAGCACTTCCACCAGCGGCGAAAACACGGCCTGCACCTGGCCGCCCATCAGATCCACGTTCGCCGGCGCCCCGCCCTTGTACGCCACATGGACCATGTCGCCCTTGGCCATCGCGTTGAATAGCGCGCCGGACAGATGCGAGGCCGACCCGTTGCCCGCGGAACCGTAGTTCACCGGGGCGTCCTTCTTCTGAACGAGCGCGATGAACTCCGTGAGCGACTTGGCCGGCACGTTGTTGTTCACAGTCAGGACATTCGGAATCGACGCGATCTGCGAGACGGGAATCAGGTCACGGCGCAGGTCGAAGCCCATGTTCTTGTACAGCGTCACATTGGTGGCGATCGTGCTGGTGGCCAGCAGCAGTGTGTAGCCGTCAGGCGTTGCGCGCGCCGCCACGCTCGATCCCAGGTTGCTCCCCGCCCCCGCCCGGTTCTCCACGACCACCTGTTGCTTGAGTTGCCGGGACAGATTCTCGGCGAGGAGCCGCGCGGTCGCATCCGTGCTGCCGCCGGCCGCAAAGGGAACGATCATCGTGATGGCCTTGCGCGTGGGCCAGTCCGCGCCCGCGTCGGGCTGGGCCGCGTGCGCGGCCGGGGCGCCCGCGCCAAGACAGGCGCCCAAGGCAAGGGCGATGCGTACACGTGAGGTCATGGTTGTCTCCTTGATTGGAATAAGCGCGGCCGTTCCGGGCGTTGCGTCGTGCGCGCAACTACCCGAGGGCCGGTGAAGGGTGCGGCGGGCGCCGCGTGCGAACTGCTATTGCGGTGTCACAACGACGGTGCCGGCGTCGGCATCCACGTCCAGCCAGTCGCCGGTGGCGATGGCCTTGGTCGGGTCTTCGTCCAGCCCGGCCACGACGGGGATGGCGCCGATGATCGCGCCGATCGTCGTGATCGGTTCCGGCGTCACCTGCACGAACGCCAGCGGCGCCGTGCCGCGCGAGACCATGTCGTAGATCTTGTAAGAGCCGCCGGTCGATCCCTTGCCGGTCAGAAAGACCAGCACCTTGCCGGCGATGTTCACGCCTTCCAGCTCGTGTCCGGGTTCGGTGACGATACCCGTCATGTTGTCGACGCCGCCGTTGAAGCTGATCGCCTCTCCCGTCACGACGGCCTGTCCGCTGGTCTTGCCCTTGACGATCTTGCGCCCCGTCAGGACGCGTTTGGCTTGGATCATGGCGCCTACCTCCAGACGCCGCTGACGGCGGCCTGCATGACGCGATTGAGATTGCCGTAATGCGTGGGCAGGCCGAACTGGCCGGGCGCGTAGAACGCCATCTTGGCGGAGTTGGTGGTCAGCGTGCGATAGCCCTTGGCTGGCGCGATCACGCGGCTGCGGGCCAGGAACGGGCACGTTTCGCGCACGACCGTCCCGCCGGCATCCTTGATCGTCTGGATGTATCCCATGCGATCGGCCATGGCGTACATGGCGCCGGCCGTGGTGACCCACAGCGCGACGTCAGGATGCACCCGTTTGCCCTCCAGCGCCTCGGCCACCTCGCGGATCTCCTGCACCGACGCATTCGGACAGCCCACGAGAATCCAGTCCACGTGATCCGATTGCTCCTTGTTCAGCGCAGCCTCGGCCTTTTTCTTCTCGGCGTCGTCAAACACCAGCACCTTTTCGGGCTCGTGGCCACCGAATGCCGCCTCAAGCGTGGGCGCTTCGGGCGTGACGCCGACAGCGTGGAACATGCTCACCGCGCCCGAAGCCGCCAGCGCGGCGCTCAGCGCTTTCAACTGCTCCAGCGTGGGATCGGAGGGAATGCCCGTGAACACTGGCGTGTCCTGCCCGGCGATGCGGCCGGCAAAGTAGCCCAGCGTGCCGTAGTCGGTCATGTCGTCGAGCGAGGTCTCGACCTTGACCAGCAGTTTTCCGTAGCGGTTCTCCGTCAGGTGAAACCCGTACTCCGGCGTGCGTCCCGTCAGCGCGGTGGCCAAGCCGCTGGGGCCGCCTTCGCGATTGGTGCGGGCGCCGCACACCGAGTTGGCGTACACCACCGCAGACGACTCGCCCCACGCCATGTGCTCGCCGAATCGCGGACTGTTGCCCACCAGGTAGGGAATACAGGTATTGCAGGTGTTGGCGCCCATGCCGGCATAGGCGTCCGTCAGGCGGGTTTGCAGCGCGCTGTCCGACTCCGGAATGCCGATCTCGCGCCACTGCACCGGATCGACCGCCGTCGGGTTCGTGGTCACCCGGGTGACGAACGTGCCGCCCTGCCGCTTGATGTCTTCGACAAAGCGCGTGCCGGCCTCTTCCGCGACGAGGACCGACGAACCGGCCATGTGGACATTGCTGACCTGCAGCAGGCGTTTGGCGCCAAAACTCTCACCCAGGGCAACCAGGATTTCCATGGCCTTTTGCACGGCAGGCCCCTTGCCGCCCGCCAGCATGACCGACTCTTCTTCCGTGAGAAACATATGCACGCCTCCAATGCGTTCGAATCCTCAGGCACAAATTCTGATCGGGGCGTTAAATCAAAAAAAGCGATAAATTGGAATCCGATCAGATTCCTGAATTAGATGTTTTCCAGCCACAAAGGAGGCGCCGTTGATCACGTTTAAGCAGCTCGAAGCCGTGTATTGGGTCGTTCAGCTCGGCGGGTTTGCACCGGCGGCCAACCGGCTGCACACCACGCAGTCCGCGGTATCCAAGCGCGTGCAGGAACTGGAAGCGCTCTTCGACACGCCGCTTTTCGACCGCACGTTGCGCACGGCCCGGCTGACGGAGAAAGGCGAAGAGATGTTCCTGCTGGCCAAACGGCTGCTGGAACAGCGCGATGCAGCCATCGAGCAGTTCCAACGGCCGGACGTCATGGAGCGCCATGTGCGCATCGGCATCACGGAACTGACGGCCATGACCTGGTTGCCAAGACTGGTAAGCGCCATCCAGGCGCGCTACCCCCGGGTCATCATCGAGCCCCATGTCGATACCAGCGCCATCCTGCGCGACAAGCTGCTGGCCGACGAGGTGGACCTGATGATCGTGCCGGACGTGTTCGACGACCAGCGCTTCGTCTCGCGGCGGGTCGGTCAGGTCGTCAATTCGTGGATGTGCAAGCCGGGGCTGGCGCCTCGGCGGCGGCTCAAGGTGCAAGATCTCGTCAAGCACCGGCTGCTGACGCAGGACGAACGCTCCGGCACCGGCCAGCTCTACAACCGCTGGTTTCGCTCGGTGGGGGTGCAGCCCGAGCAGACCGTGCTGAGCAACAGTCTGGTGGCGTTGATCGGTCTGGCGATCTCAGGCATGGGCATCAGCTACCTGCCCAAGACCTTTCTGGCGCCCATGGTTGAGTCGGGCGCGCTCGAGATCCTGACGGTGACGCCCGCCTTGCCGCCTGCGGCCTATGCGGCGGTCTTTCGCGGCGACCGCCCCAGCAGCCTGATTTCCGCCATCGCGGCGCTGGCACAGGAACAGTGCGATTTCGGCAAGATCTTCCAATCGGATGCGGAAGCGCCGCGCGTGGCTGGTACGTAGCAGGCGGCAGGGTCGGGAAACAGCGCAAGCGAGGGGCGGCCCGTGGCCGCCCAGCTCAACGCAGCACGAACGGATTGCTGGCGGTCGCCCCGCTGTTGAGCCAGACGCTCTTGACCTGCAGAAACTCCTTGACGGCGTCCATGCCGTTCTCGCGCCCCAACCCCGAATCCTTGTAGCCGCCAAAGGGCGCCATGAAGCTGACCGCACGGTAGGTGTTCACCCATACCGTACCGGCCTTCAACCGCTCCGACATCCGGATCGCACGGGCGATGTCCTGGGTCCACACGGCGGCGGCCAGACCGAAACGGACGTCATTGGCGATCCGCAGCGCCTCGGCTTCGTCCTTGAAGCGGATGATGGACAGCACCGGTCCGAACACTTCTTCCTGGGCGATGCGCATGTCGTTGCGCACGTCGCCGAAGATGGTCGGTTCCACGAACCACCCCTTGCCGCATTCCGGCCGTTGCGCGGCCTTGCCGCCCAGCAGCAGGGTTGCCCCCTCGTCCCGCGCGATGCCTATGTAATCCAGCACCTTCTGGTATTGGGGCGGCGTCGTGACCGGCCCGACCTGCGTGGCCGGATCCATCGGATTCCCCATGCGAGCGGCGCCCGCCAGCGCCAGCAGCTTTTCGACAAAGCGATCGTAGATGCTGTCCTGAAGCAACAGGCGCGAGCCGGCAATGCAGGTCTGCCCGCTTGCCGCGAAGATGCCCGAAATTGCGCCGAACACGGCCTGTTCCAGGTCCGCGTCCTCGAACACGATGTTGGGCGACTTGCCGCCCAATTCCAGCGAGGTGTGCTTGAGCAGCCGCGCGGCCTGCTCGTTGATCAGGCGGCCGGTCTGATCCGAACCGGTAAAGGTGACCTTCTGCACAAGCGGATGCTGGACAAGCGCGGCCCCCACCTCGTGCCCATAGCCCGTCACCACGTTCATCACGCCGGGTGGAAAGCCAGCCTCGTCGAACAGTTCCGCGAACTCCAGCGTCGATGCGGAGGTGAACTCCGACGGTTTCACGACCACCGTGCAGCCCGCCGCCAGCGCCGGCGCGATCTTCCAGCCCAGCAGCAGCAAAGGCGAATTCCACGGCGTGATCGCCGCCACCACACCCAGCGGTTCAAGTCGCGTGTAGGTGAAATACCCTTTCTTGTCCAAGGGCAGCGTCGACCCGTGGATCTTGTCTGCCAGCCCGCCGTAATAGCGGAACCATTGCGGCAGGTACGTCAGCTGTCCCAGCATCTCGGCGAACAGCTTGCCGTTGTCCCGGACTTCCGTTTCCGCGAGCTTGCGCGCATCGCGTTCGATGAGATCGGCCAGCCGATACAGCAACCTGCCGCGCTCGGTAGCGGTCAGTTCTGCCCACGGCCCCTCCGAAAAAGCGAAATGGGCGGCCTGCACCGCCACATCGACGTCTTGCGCGGCCCCGCGCGCAACCCGCGCCCAGGCCTCGCCGGTGTAGGGGTTCTGCGTCTCGAACCATTCGCCCGAGATGGCAGGGGCCGGCGCACCCGCAATCCGCATTGAGTAAGTCTTCATCACAGCCTCCTGGACTGAATGCAGCGTGGCAGCGCAAGGGGCTGCCTCTGCTCAGAACGTCGAAAATCCCAGGGCGGCCCGGAAGCGGTTCTTGACGTACACACCGTCGCGCGGCGGCAGCGCGCGCGGCGGTTCGTCCGGATTGATGAACACCTGGGCGAAGGCGACGCCACGCCGCGCCATCACGCGCTCGGCGACCTCGCCCGCCCTGCCCGTTTCCCTGACGGCAAACGCGTCCTTGATGCCGAACCCCTGCGCCACGGCCACCAGGTCCGTTCCCAGGCTGGTATGGCTGCGCTGCATGCCGGTCTCGCCGAAATGGCCGTTGTCCAGCACGACGATGGTCAGGTTTTTGGGCTGCTTGGCGCCGACGGTTCCCAGCGTGCCCACACCCATCAACTGTTCGCCGTCACCCGTGATGACAAGCACCGGCCGGTCCGGCTGCGCAAGGGCCAGGCCCAGGCCCAACGCCACGGCGCCGCCCATGGCGCCCCATAGATAGAAATTCTGGTCCCGGTCGCCCGCGGCGAAAACGTCATAGGACGGCGAGCCCAGGCCCGACACGATCAGCGCGTCGGGCGAAGCCGCGATCAGTTGCGACACGAAGGCGCGGCGGTCCACGGCGCCCGAAGCATTCAAGGTGGTCGACATCAGTTGCGCTCCCACTTCTTACGTCCAATCAAAGTTTGCGACAGCAGGACGGCAACCTGCTCGCCGGCCAGAAATGCGGAGTCGGCAGCGGCACTGACGATCTCTCCGACCTCGTCGGGGTTCGACGCCCGCAGCACGGTGATGCCCATCAGTTCGAGCGCCTGCTGGGTGGTCTTGCCCATTGGCCCCTGCCACGGATTGAATTCCGCGTACTCGCCCCGCATCGTCACCAGCGTGAGAAAGGGAAAATTGCAGCTGCGCAGCAGCGAGAACATGTTCACGCAATTGCCCACGCCGCTGCTTTGCATCAGCAAGGCGGCACGCTGGCCGCCCAGCCACGCGCCGCTGACGACGGCGACGCCCTCTTCTTCGGTGGTCAGGACCACATCGGTGATGTCGGGATCAAGTTGCGCTTGCCGGATGGCATAAGAATGGCCGGCGTCCGGCACGTAGGCGATCTGGCGGATGCCGCCGGCTTTGAGCGCGTCGAACGCGGCTTGCTGCCAGGCAGGCGCCTCGGTGGTGGGTGTAGTCATGGTGGATTTCCCGGTGGCTGAGTGCTGCGAGGCATCTTATATCGCTATAGAATCGCCAACTAAATAGAATTTCGTGATGGAATTCATCACCCTTGCGCATACCCCGGGAGCCCGCAGATGGACTTGAAGCAACTGAAGGCGTTCGTGACCGTGGCCGAGACGGGCAGCGTGACCAGCGCGGCTCGCCTGCTGAACATCGTGCAGCCGGCGGTTTCACGGCAATTGAAGCTGCTGGAGGACGATATCGGCACGCCGCTCTTCACGCGCGGCCGCCTCGGGATGGAACTGACCGACGCCGGCAAGACGCTCGAGGATTACGCCCGCCGAGCCCTGAACGAACTGGACCGCGCCCGCGCCGAGATCCGGCCGTCCAGCGGCACGGTGGGCGGCATCGTCACGGTGGGCCTGCTGCCCAGCACCGCCGACATGCTGTCCAGCGCGCTGCTGTCCGCCGTGGCGGCCCACTATCCCGGCATCCGGTTGCGGCTGACGGCGGGGTATGCCGGGCATCTGCAATCCTGGCTCGAAACCGGGGACGTGGACATCGCGCTGCTGTATGAGTCCAAGCCGAATCCCGCGCTGAAGTTCCGCACCTTGCTGGAAGAAAGCCTGTGGTTCGTGGGCCCGCCGGACAGCGGGCTCGACACCCGCACGCCTGTCCGCATGGCCGACATCATCGGCCGGCCGCTCGTGCTGCCGGGCGCGCCGCATGGCCTGCGCTCGCTCGTCGAGCAGGCCGCGCGCACGCAAGAGACCGAGCTGCACATCGTGGCCGAGACCAATGCGATGAGTGTGCAGAAGCGCCTGGTGCTGGACGGCCACGGCTACACCATCCTTCCCTCGATCGCCGTGGCCGACGACGTGGATCGCGCGATCCTGGCCGCTGCCCCGGTCGTGGATCCGCTGCTGGTGCGGCGCATCGTGCTGGCGCAACCCGCGACTCGCCCGATCGCCAACTCCGTGCATTGCGTCATGAACGAATTGATCCAATGCGCCCGCGATGCGGTCCGCAATGCACGCTGGCCGTCAGCCCGCTGGTTGGCCAAGTAGTCCGCGCACCGGCCGCGCCATCTCCCGCCGTGATGAATTCCATCACGAAATTCTATTTATTCGCCATTTTCATAACGGATTAAGCTGGGACAACTGACAGCGCTATCTGGCCGACATGTCCCACCTGATTGATACCGAATTCCCCGCCAGCGCAAGGACGGAAACACGGCTCATCGCCGGTCCGGCCGGTCCGCTGGAATTGCTGATTGACCGCCCCGCCACGCCGCGCGTTGGGGTGGCCATCATTACGCATCCGCAACCGCTGTTGGGCGGCACGCCGCGCCACAAGATTCCGCACAGACTGGCGCACGGCGTGCGGGATGCAGGATGGCTTGCGATACGGCCCAGCTTTCGGGGGGTGGGCGCCAGCACCGGCGTGTACGACCACGGCTTGGGCGAATCCGAAGACATTCTTGCCGTCGTGCATGCCGTGCGTGCCGAGTCCCCCGATACGCCACTGGCGCTCATTGGCTTTTCCTTCGGCGCTTACGCCCTGGCTCACGCGATTCGCGCGCTGACCGACCAGGACGCCGCGCCAGCCGCCGCCATCCTGGCCGGGCTGCCGGTTGGCGCCGTCGAGGGCGACCGGGTTTACGACACGCCGCCTTTGCCCGCCAGCGTGGTGCTGATCCATGGCGAATCGGACACGCAGGCGCCCCTGCCGCCCCTGCTGGCATGGGCCCGCCCCACTTCCCAC